>CAIYOE010000148.1 GCA_903927775.1 uncultured Micrococcales bacterium
AACTGCAAAACCGCATCCACCATGCCGTCGATGCTCTGATCAAGATCCGCAAGGCGGGCATCGATGCTGGCACCGTATTTGATAACCACATCGCGAGCCAGTTGGAAAGCCGCGGCTTCGGTTAGCAGAGTGCTTTCGGCTTCGTAGCCCAGACCCAGCGCGTTTTCCCTGAACAAACCGTTGGCGTAGGCGTTGTAGGTGGTTACCGTTGGCGGGGTGAAGTCAAACTCCAGACCCGCGGCCTCCCAGTAGGCGCCGTCTTCGGCCTCGCGCAATTTGAGCAGGTTTTCAAAGATGCGCTTGCTTAGCTCGCTGGCTGCCTTGCGAGTAAAGGTAAGGCCCAGAATGTTTTGCGGTTTGGTGTAACCGTTTGCCACTAGCCAAAGCACACGCACCGCCATGAGTTCGGTCTTGCCCGAACCCGCACCTGCGACCACCAGAGATGGCGAACTCACACTGGCTTCTTCGACCGCGTTTTGCTGCTCGCGGGTCAAAGTGAGACCAGAGTCGGCGCCTTTCATGACGCGATAAATGGCGTTGGCGCTAACGAATTTAGCCATTGAACGACACCGCCTTGGTTAGGTGCAGCATGCAGCTGCCGTAAGAAGATTCGTTGTCGCAGTGACTCGATACCGCGGCTACAAAAACGTTGTCTGGCATGGCCATTCCCTGGGCTGCGTTGGCGATGATGCCCTCAAAATACGCGGCTGCCTCCGGGTTGCCCTCGATCGAATCCTGCAGACGAAGCACCGGGTTCTCGCCCGAGACAAACAACAGCTTGGCACCGCCAAGGGCGGCATCGGTGGAATCAACCGGGACCAATTTGGCCAGTTCGCCGTGTGTGTAAGCCAACTGGTAGAGGCCCAACTGCGGGTTCTGCTGACCCTCTGGAATACTCGGTACACTCTTGCCGGTCTTGAGGTCCACGATTACAACTTTGCCGTCGGCGGTTTGCTCGATTCGGTCTACTTTGCCGCTGATTCGCGCCTTGCCCAACTCGAATTCGAACTTGGCTTCGGCTGCCAAAACCTTGCCGCCCTCGGCTGCGAACTTGCCCAAATAACTCGATAGGTTGCGCACCAAACGCTTGGCTTTGCGGCGTTCGGCTTGCTCCAGCCACGCAGATTCAAAGCGCAGGGTGTGCCACTTGCTCTCTACCTCTTGCCACATGGCTTCCTCGCCTTTTTCACCCGCCAGTTCCATGGCGGCGTGCACCAAAATTCCCACCGATGCGCTGAAGTCGCCTTCGTTGGCGCCGTGCGAGCCCAGGAACCAGTGCAGTGGGCAGGTAACAAAGGCCTCTAGCTGCGATGGATAAATCGGAATGCGCTCGTCTTCTGTGGTGAATTCAAAAAGCGGCTCAGCGCTGCTGATCGGAGCGATGCCATACCACTGGTCGGGGTGAGCTCCAGGTACACCAGCCTCTGCCAAACGGGCCAGGTTGGCGGCCAACTCGGCGCGCTTTTGCAAATCCTGTGGGTTTTCCGACTCCGCAGGAATCGAGGCGAGTTGACGACGATACTTGCCTACCAAACCGCGGAGGGTCAGCGAGTGCGCATAAAACTCCTCGGGTTCCGGGGTTTGCTTGGCTGCCAAGTTGATGAACTGCGAGATTTGTTCGTCGGGGTCCACATAACTAGTCACAAAAACCTGATTGTTGGCTGCACCCATGGCCTTGTAGAACATGCGCAGTTCGTCGGTCATTTCCTGGCGAATCTGCTTGCCGGTTTCGTCTAGGCGGCCCTGAACTTTGGCGGCCAAAAGCCCGGCACCCAGCAGCGATGAACGCGGTTTGAGGTTTGGCCAAATGCCTTCTATTAGCTGCGGAATGACCACTGAGTGATATCTGCGGCCCACCAAACCGGCAGGGGTCAGC
>CAIYOE010000149.1 GCA_903927775.1 uncultured Micrococcales bacterium
CAGGCCGCGGGTGCGCTCAAGGTAGACATCGTTGATGCCGGCTGGCTTTAGGTAGAGGTTGCGAGTCGCACGGGAGCCCTTTGGGATTCCGTTTAGGTATTTCCCGGTCAACAGGCCCTGCGCCAGAGGCGAGAACACGATCGAACCAATCCCGGTGGCACCGATGGTGTCCAGAAGTCCGTTTTCCGCGGTTCGGTCGTACATGTTGTAACGAGGTTGGTGGATCAAAAGCGGAACCCCCATGGATGCCAAAATACGCTGTGCATCACGGGTTTGCTGTGGGTCGTAGCTGCTTATTCCGGCGTATAGGGCTTTGCCGCTGTGAACAGCGGTTGCAAGGGCCCCCATGGTTTCCTCGAGCGGAGTGAGTGGGTCGAAGCGGTGGCTGTAAAAGATGTCCACATAGTCGAGGTCCATGCGCTTTAGGCTCTGATCCAACGATGCCAAGAGGTACTTTCGGGAACCCCACTCGCCGTAAGGGCCTGGCCACATGTCATAGCCGGCCTTGGTGCTGATGATTAGTTCGTCGCGGTACGGCTGCCAGTCTTGCTTGAAAAGCTTGCCAAAGTTGGTTTCGGCCGAGCCGTAGGGAGGGCCGTAGTTGTTGGCTAGGTCAAAGTGCGTGATACCAAGGTCGAAGGCGCGACGCAAAAGTTTGCGGGCGGTGCTTTGGTTATCTACGTTGCCAAAGGAGTGCCAGAGGCCCAGTGAAATCTCTGGAAGTTGCAGCCCGCTCTTGCCGGAGCGACGGTAGTTCATTACTTGGTAGCGGTCTTCCGCAGCAACATAAGCCATGAAACCACCTTAGGCTAGAGCCATGATGAGTTTTGTGCTTGGTGGCGGTTGTTTCTGGTGTCTCGATTCCAGTTTTATGCAGTTTGCAGGAGTCACAGATGTAGAGGTTGGATACGCGGGTGGGGAATCCGCGACCGCTGACTACGAGACCATCTGCGGTGGCAAAACCGGTCACGTAGAGGTGGCTAGAGTCAACTTCGATGAAACCGTGATTCCGGCCGATGTGATCCTTGACATTTTCTTTACCCTGCACGACCCGACACAGGTGAACCGACAGGGCAACGATGTCGGCACCCAGTACCGCACCGCCATGTTTTACACCGATGACGCCCAGCGCGAGGTTTTTGCAGCGGCTATCGAACGAGCCAAGTTGATTTGGGGCGACGCCGTGGTTACCTCAAACGAACCACTTGTCGAGTTCTTTATGGGCGAGGAATACCACCAGGACTTCTTTGCCAAAAACCCAAACCAGGGTTACTGCAACTATGTGGTGTTGCCAAAGATGCAAAAGACCCGCAAAGCGTTTGTGGAATACGTAAAGTAATCCACAGTTTGGCCTCGTAACGGCGGGGGAGACTAGCCCAAAGGGCACTCTTGAGTCACAGCCAGCAATCGCTGGTTTCACTCAAGAAAGGCTCCGCATGGAAACCCTCCACCTCACCGGTTTGGTAGCCACAACTCCAAGACACCTGGTAACCCAGGATGGCCTACCGATCACCTCGTTCCGTTTGGCTTCTAGCCAGCGACGATTCGACCGATCCCAGAACAAGTGGGTAGACGGCGAGACCAACTGGTACACCGTGACCTCGTTTCGCACCCTGGCAGTAAATGTTTCACAGTCGATCTCCAAGGGAGACCGCATCGCAGTTTTTGGCAAGCTGCGAGTGCGCGACTGGGACAACGGTGAACGAGCCGGAACCAGTGTGGAAATCGAAGCCGAAACCGTTGGACACGACCTGGCTTGGGGCAACAGCAACTTCACTCGAACCGTTCTAGTTCGTGAAACCGCGCCAGAAGAAACGGTCGAATCCGGCCTTGCCCAAGACCTGGTTACCGCCTAGCACACAGCTCCTATCTATGCCGCCTCGCCGGCGGAACCATCCAAGCCCTGCGCGGCCGAAACCGTCCCCCACTAATTCGGTGGCGCAGCTGTGATCGCAAGCCCCCCTCACTTTGCGATCACTGGGCGTTCTCTGTCACAAACTGCATCGGGTTTGGGTAGCCTCACCCAAAACCCAGTTCGGGTAAACTTATCCGCAGCAGACCGTGCCAGAGGACGCCCTTTTATTTGGCCGAGCGGATGCAATCACTTTTAGGAGACCAGAGCACATGGCTGAGTTCATTTACCAGATGATTAAGGCGCGTAAGGCGCACGGCGAGAAGGTAATCCTCGACGACGTGACCTTGGCGTTTTACCCAGGCGCCAAGATCGGTGTGGTGGGTCCAAACGGTGCCGGTAAGTCCACCGTGCTAAAGATCATGGCAGGAATGGACACTCCTTCGAATGGAGAAGCCCGCCTGAACCCAGGCGCAAGCGTGGGAATCCTGATGCAGGAGCCGCCGCTAGACGAGTCGCTAACTGTTCTTGGCAACGTGCAGTTGGCAGTTGCAGCGACCAAAGCCAAACTAGACCGCTTCAATGCAATCAGCGAGGAAATGGCCTCGCCAGACGCCGATTTCGACGTTTTGCTAGAAGAAATGGGCAAGCTCCAGGAAGAAATCGATCACCTGGATGCCTGGGACCTAGACAGCCAGCTAGAGCAGGCCATGGATGCGCTTCGCTGCCCGCCAAGCGACCTGCCAGTTACCAACCTTTCCGGTGGTGAACGGCGCCGTGTCGCACTCTGCAAGCTCTTGCTAGAAAAGCCAGACCTTTTGCTTCTGGATGAGCCGACTAACCACCTCGACGCCGAGAGCGTGCTTTGGCTTGAGCAGCACTTGGCCAAGTACCCGGGTGCGGTTTTGGCTGTAACTCACGACCGTTACTTCCTTGACAACGTGGCCGAGTGGATTCTTGAGCTTGACCGAGGCCGCGCCTACCCTTACGAGGGTAACTACAGCACTTACCTAGAAAAGAAGCGCGAGCGCCTAGAGGTACAGGGCAAGAAGGACGCCAAGCTGGCCAAGCGTTTGTCCGACGAACTCGACTGGGTTCGTTCCACTCCAAAGGCTCGCCAGACCAAGAGCAAGGCTCGTTTGGCCAAGTACGAAGAGATGGCAGCCGAGGCGGACAGAACCAGAAAGTTGGACTTCGAAGAAATCCAGATTCCGGTCGGTCCACGTCTGGGCAACGTAGTAATCGAGGCCAAGGACCTTCAGAAGGGATTCGAGGGCCGCTCGCTTATCAACGGTCTATCGTTCAGCCTTCCTCGTAACGGCATCGTTGGAGTTATCGGTCCGAACGGTGTGGGTAAGTCCACCCTGTTCAAGACCATCGTTGGCATGGAGAAACTAGACGGCGGCGACCTAAAGATCGGTGAAACCGTAAAGATTTCATACGTCGACCAGGGCCGTGGCGGAATCGACCCGAACAAAACCCTGTGGGAGGTTGTCTCCGATGGCCTCGACTTCATGCAGGTTGGTCAGCAGGAAATGCCTTCGCGCGCCTATGTTGCCGCCTTCGGTTTCAAGGGACCAGACCAGCAAAAGCCGGCCGGCGTGCTTTCCGGTGGTGAGCGCAACCGCTTGAACCTAGCTTTGACACTCAAGCAGGGTGGAAACCTTTTGCTACTCGACGAACCTACTAACGACCTCGATGTTGAAACCCTAGGTTCACTCGAAAACGCTCTACTTGAGTTCCCGGGATGTGCCGTAGTGATTACTCACGACCGTTGGTTCCTAGACCGCGTTGCCACCCACATCCTTGCCTACGAAGGCAGCGACGACAAGCCAGACCAGTGGTACTGGTTCGAGGGAAACTTTGAGTCTTACGAAGAGAACAAGATTGCGCGCCTGGGTGCTGATGCGGCTAAGCCTCACCGCAGCACCTACCGTCGTTTGACCCGCGACTAATGCCGTCAGGCCACTAAGGCTGGCGAAGACCGGGCTTGAACCGGGCTGGAGGCTGCCTGCTAGGGAAGGCCGTCAGGCCACTAAGGCAATCTGCCTTCTAGGGATGGCCGTCAAGCCACTAAGGCTGGCGAAGTTCCTATGCGGGTTCTTGGCCAAACTCTGGAACGCGAACCATGCCCTCCTGGGCAACGGTTGCGATCAACTTTCCATCGTGGCTAAATATTTTGCCCAGTGCCAAACCGCGACCGCCCTGAGCGCTCGGTGATTCTTGAACGTAGAGCATCCATTCGTCAACCTTGGGTTGGCGGTGGAACCACATGGCGTGATCCAGGCTTGCGCTCTTGAGGCCAGGGTGTGTCCAGGCTATTCCATGTGCCCGGTAAATGCTCTCGAGAATGCTGTAGTCGCTGGCATAGGCCAAGGCTGCGCGGTGAAGCGCTGGGTCGTTCGGCAGTTCGCCCAGTGCCTTAATCCAAACCGCTTGGTGGGGAACCTGCTGCTTTGGGTCAACCGAAAAGTAAATCGGGCTGCCAACATGGCGCATGTCAAAAGGGCGAGCCTTGGCCCAGTATTGGGCAACCGGGTGCGGGTTTTCGCCCATAAGCGAGGCCGCCGAGGGGAGGGTTTCGGGGTTCGGAATGCCAACTGGAAAAGTTTCCTGGTGCTCAATACCTATGTCGCTGTCTTGAAAACTGGCAATCATGCTAAAAATCGGCTGGCCACTCTGAAATGCCTGCACCCGGCGTGTGCTGAAGGAACGGCCATCTCTGAGTCGATCAACGCTAAAGGTAATGGGCTGATTTATGTCACCCGGGCGAAGGAAATAACCGTGCAGTGAGTGTGGTGCGCGGTCACCATCGATGGTTCGTTCCGCGGCAACCAGGCTCTGCGCTAACACTTGCCCACCAAAGACGCGCCCGTGTGGCATCCACTGGCTGGGCCCGGTAAAGATATCCTCGGTGGCACGAGAACCGTCTGCATCTTCTAGATTCAGGGTTCGAATCATGTCCTCGAGAGGATCCTGGGGGATTGGAATAATCATTTTGCACCTCTTACGGCTAGTTTAGACAGGAGATGAAAAACGTTTTCCAACTTCCAGACCAAGAATCAGTAGCGGACCTGCAATCGTATTTGCAACGAGCCAAGCGACTAGACCCGGATGGAATGGTTCGCCTGAGGGCATTTGGAACCGTTTTGGCCGCCTATGTGGCGCCGATTTACTCGGGAAACCTAATGGATTCAGGCCCTACTGTGTTGGGTTTGCGCACCTGCGAGTTGTCCGCCGAAGCCGAAGTAGACTCCGTGGTTCCGATTGCCGCAGTACTGGATCGGCTTGCCAAGATCTCGCAGCCGAACAACAAAGACCTTTCTGTGACACTACCTGCCAGTGAGCGCGCTCCCTGGGCGGGTATTTCACCCCCGCGCACCGGCTGGCTCGAGGCCGGAATCATTGGCGAATCAGAGCTGACCCAAATAGCCAAAGACGGCATCGATGAAGTCAAAGAGACCCTTCCGGAATCGGTGGGTGGCCCGATTGCCGCTCGTATTCGAGGCGAAATTTGGGGCCGCGCAATCGGTTTCGAGTCGAAGATTCCAACCGGAGCCGCCTTTGCCGCAGCCGGTTTGGGTTTTCTAACCGAAAACGAAGAGGTCCAGATTTACCTGTCTGATTCCTGGGTGCGTTTGAGCGCGAGTCACGGTCACGTGTTGGCCAAAATCGCGGTTCGACCCTAATCTTCGAAGGTATTTAGCATGCTGATAGCGGCACGCTCAAGGTAAGCCCAGAGCTCGGCCTCTTTTAGCGGGGGCAAACCCAATGTGTCGACCGCAGCCCGCATATGAAACAGCCAGCGATCTCGCGCTGCCGGGTTTATCTTGTAGGGGGAGTGGCGCATTCGAAGCCTTGGGTGGCCGCGCAACTCCTGATACGTGGTTGGCCCACCCCAGTACTGCTCTAAAAATAGTTGTAGCCGCTCGGCTGCCGGCGCCAGATCGCCCTCTGGATACATGGGGCGCAAAAGGTTGTCGCTGGCAACGCCCTTGTAGAACTCGCTGGACAATTTGGCAAAGGTGGCTTTTCCGCCCACTTGCTCATAAAAGTTGCCGCCAACTTTGGTTCCGTCGGTGCCGCCAATACGCACCGTTTCCATTCGGCGCGATTGCTCTTGTTCGCTATTCGATTCGGTGCTCACGCTGGCTGCCTAGCTACTTGGAGCTCTGCACAAAAATGGCTGCTTTTGAACTGGCCAGCGTTATTCCAGCGGCGTCTAGTTCGCGCTTGATAGCAACTCGCAGGTCTCGGGCCAAGTCATCGTTCTTTCCGGTTTTGGTCTTTTGAACCACACG
>CAIYOE010000150.1 GCA_903927775.1 uncultured Micrococcales bacterium
CGTGCCACCTCATCGCGTTTCATCACCGTGAAAACGTTGACCATTTGTTCGGCCAGCACTGACTTTAGAGTTAGGTCGGCGTCTAGCTTGTCGAGCGCCTCGCTGAGCGTTGCAGGCAAAATCGCCGCACCTTCGTTGTCGTAGGCCATGCCCTCTGCTGGTTCTGGACAGGACAGTTCGTTTCGAATGCCATCCAGGGCCGCAGCCAAAACAGCGGCAATCAGTAGGTAAGGGTTGGCCGCGCCGTCTCCGACTCGAACCTCCAGTCGGGTACCTTGGCCGCGCTCTGGCGGTATGCGAACCATGCAACTGCGGTTGTCGTAACCCCAGTTGGCGCGGTAAGGGGCCAGAGTGTCAGGACCTAGTCGCTTGAACGCATTTACCGTTGGGTTACTAAAAGCGGTCACCGCGTGAGCGTGAGCGGTGATGCCCGCTATCATGCGTTCCGCAGTGTGGCTTAGATTTCCCGCGCCGTCGTGCATTTGGTTCGTGCCGTCGGGGGTAACCACGGAAAAGTGCAGGTGAAAACCACTGCCGCCTTCATCCGACCAAGGCTTGCCTAGGAACGTGGCGTGCTGACCGGTGCGGGCAACGAAGTCCTTGATTGCGGTCTTGAACAAGAAGGTTCGGTCTGCCGCATCCACGGCCTCTGAATGCCAAAGGTTGATCTCATATTGGCTCGGGCTGAACTCGTGATTACCCGCAAAAACACCGATATTCATTTGGTCCAAAGCGCGCATGAGCCCAAGGAACGTGCCCTTTGGGTCAACGTGAGCGCCGGTAGTGTAGACCCTGCCGGTGCGCTCTAGCGAGCGCTTGAATCCCCCGCCCTCGACTCGATCGGCGATATAGAACTCTAACTCGGGGCCGACCACCGGGATCAGACCTAGCTTGGCGTATTCATCCATGACGTGCTTTAGAACCGTGCGAGGAGCCATTAGATTCGCCGATTCGTCAGGGTTGAAGGCATCGGCGATTACATAGGCGACCCCCGGCTCCCAAGGCATTGGCGTGATGGTGTTCGGATCCAATTGCGACACCAGATCGGTCAGTCCATCGCTGGCAATATTGTTCGCATCAAGCACGCCGCCGCGGGTGGTGGTGACCCACACTCCTTGGCAAAAAGCCGGGCCGTTGCTCGCACCGCGCTCCAGCTGCGACACCAGCAGATCCTTAGACCTTGCTATGCCAAGCACGTCAGCGTAGATCAGGCGAAGCACATCGATGCCCCGCCCCTGAAGTTCGGCTTTTAGCCCTAGTAGGTCTTGCTTCATTGCAACTCCCAAGTTGGTAAATCTCGGATTGTTAGGGAACTAACGATTATTTGATGATACTAATCTGGTTGCAACTTAAAGTGCGGCGAAATCAAACTGTTACAAGTCAGTAGTTTCTGGAAAGGTCAGCATCGATGAAAGCCCTATTCATTCAGCACGATCACGTGAGCCCAACTGGTCCGGTGTCGGAGCGATTGCGGCACCACGGATTCGAGATTGAAGAACGCTTGGTGGTAACCCAGGAGAACTATCACTCCCCCAACGTGCACTTCGATTTTCCAGATGCCAACGACTACGACCTCATTATCCCAATGGGATCCCCCTGGGGAGTCTGGGATGACGAGTGCATAGGTAACTGGGTACTGCCCGAGGTGGAATGGATTCGCGCCGCCATTCTTGAGAATAAGCCGATCTTTGGCATTTGTTTCGGTGGGCAGTTGATCGCACGCGCCATGGGCGGCGTGGTTGCGCCGGGACCAAAGGCGGAAATCGGTTGGACCTGGATATCGACCGAGCAGCCAGATTTTGTGGGCAGCGGTCCATGGTTCCAGTTTCACTACGACCGTTGGACATTACCGGCAGGAGCGGTAGAAATCGCTCGCACCCCGGTTGCTTCTCAGGCTTTCACAATCAATAAGGCACTGGCAATGCAGTTTCACCCAGAAATGGACGGCGCGACCCTTCGGGGTTGGCTGGAATGGGAAGGCGTAAAAGCCGTGGAACGCGACGGCCAGGACCCCAAGATCATGCTCTGGCAAGCGGGCCACGAACAGGCAGCCGCACGTCTAAGAACATTTGAGTTGGTAGATAACTTCTTGAAGTTCGCAGGTTTGATCTAAGCCGCACTCACTTACAAGCAAAATGGCGCCCACCCGCAAGGGTAGGCGCCATTTTCAGCAGTTCTTAGCGCAAAGTCACCTTGACCGGGAAGCGCTTGATGCCGTTCACGAAATTAGACCTCAGGTGATCGATTTGCCCAACCTTTTCAACCTTGTCAACGCGACCAATCAAGTCCTCGAACATCACGCGAATCTCCAGGCGAGCCAACGAGTTACCTAGGCAAAGATGAGGACCGCCACGGCCAAAGGTCATGTGTTCATTCGGGTTGCGAGTTACGTCCATTTTGTACGGGTCTGCAAAAATCGCTTCGTCGCGGTTTCCACTGGCAAACCAAGGAACGATCTTTTGGCCAGCCTTAATAAGCTTGCCTCCGAACTCGACATCCTTGGTTGCAGTGCGACGGAAGTGATACACCGGGCTTGCCATTCGCAAAAATTCTTCTACCGCCCAAGGAATCAAGTCTGGTCGCTCCTGTAGCAAGGCCAGCTGGTCCGGGTTGTTGATCAGGTAGTCCATAGTGTGGCTTATGGTGTGGCGAGTGGTCTCGTTTCCGGCCACCACCAACAGCAAAAAATAAGTGTTGAAATCGCGTTCACTCAGCGGAATTCCGTCGCTGGGAACCGAGTTCACCATGGTGCTGACCAGGTCCTTGCCGTCCTTGCCACGGCGAGCATTGGCCAGGTTCTGACCGTACTCAAAAACCTCAAGCGCAGCCGGCGACCGGAAAGGCACCAATCGATACTTTTCGCTTTCGGGATCGTCGAGCATTACGTCTCCGTGTTCCGGATCGGTGTTGCCGATCATGCGATTTCCCCAGTCAATCAGCTTGCCGGTGTCGGAATCTGGCACGTCTAGCATTCGGGCCAAGACTCGAATTGGGAAATCCGCAGCCACTTCTTCTACGAAGTCAAACGTTCCCTTTGCAAAGGCGTTGTCCAAAGTGGTTGCGGTAAGTCCGCGCAAAAAGGTTTCGTAGCCGGAAACAGCGCTGGGTGTGAACTCTCCCTGCATCAAACGGCGAAGTGCTCGGTGGCGCGACCCATCGGTCTCTAGCATGCTTCGACGAGCCTCCTCCTGCTCGGCATCCACTTCTTCAAGGTTGGTGAAATGAGTGCTCGTGAAGGTTTCTGGGTCGCGCAAGATTTTCACAATGTCGTGATACTTGGTTGCCGACCAAAATCCGCTATTTGGTTGCTCTTCTTCGTTCCAGTGGATCGGGTCCTCGGCGCGCAAACGGTCAAAAACTCCCCATGGAGCGCCATCGGCAAATAGATCTAAATCGGCAAGGGTAACGGCATCGATGCTGGACATGTTGTCTCCTCTGGAACTGAGGGGAATCCCTCATACCTAACGATTGTTTGGATGCGAATAATCTACAGACTAGCGAATCTGATCAAACTCCCTATGAGTCGACCTCAAAATATGCAAAAAAGTTATCATTCGTTGCCTAAAGATTGGGAATAAACAGAGCCATCTGTTTACTGTTGGTTGAAAGAAAGCAGGATTCAAATGGCGGGTTCCCACACTCTGGCAGAGACCGAACGTCAGGTACAAAACCGCCTGGCGGGCATGGAACTCGACTTCGCGGCCATGGCGGTCACCAGCAACCTGTTTCGCGCAGCAAACGCTGTTCGAAACCACTTTGAGCGAAATGTACTTTCTAAAACAGACCTGAGCTGGACGGCATTTGTCGTGCTTTGGGTCACGTGGATTTGGGAACCAATCGAGACTCGTCAAATCGCAGCCGAAGGCGGCTTTAGCAAGGCCACTCTCACGGGCGTCCTGAGCACGCTGGAATCGCGTGGGTTGGTGCAGCGCACCAAAAGCGACACCGATGGGCGCCTAGTGCTGGTCAACCTGACCAAGTCGGGTCGCAAATTGATGACCGAGTTGTTTCCAGCCTTCAACAAGCAAGAAGCTCAGGTTTCTGGCATGCTGACCGAAGATCAGCGCGCTAGCCTGGCGGACATGCTGCGCTCACTGACAGCATTCACCGAGTCGATAGAGGAATAAATGGAAGAGAAAGTAAAAGGCCCAAAAAGCTACTTTCCGTCAATCGAGAAGAAGTACGGGCAGCCAATCCAGCACTGGATGGACGTGCTAGAGCCACACACCGGTAAGAAACACATGGAAATGGTGGCCGTGTTACAGCAGGAACACCAAATGGGTCAGGGGCATGCCAACGCAATCGTCCATGTATTCAGATCTGAGCGCGGACTCTAACCCTTTTCCTTAAAGCTCAGGCAGGCTGCGCCTTAGTCTTAGCGGCCTCGGACACTAACTTCTCGAAGATACTCAGATTCTCTGGGAACTCAAGATAGTTGTCTTCGGGGTGCCACTGCACCCCAACGGTCCACGCGTTGGCGTCTACTTGGAACGCCTCAACGTTCCCACTTTCGGCGGTGGCCAAAACTGTCAGGCCGGCACCCAGGTCATCGATGCATTGATGGTGGAAACAGCTTGCGTTTGCCACTTGAACACTCATGCCAAGCACCGCTGGCTGGTTCACTGTCACCGAGTGCACGTAATTCTGGTGAGCGTGCTCCATGTTCTGCACCAGTGTGCCGCCCTGAGCCACGTTAACGACCTGAAGTCCGCGACAAATTGCCAATAGAGGAAGCCCCGCTGACTTGGCGTATTCAAAAATCTGAATGTCCGTTTGATCCTGAAGATCATTGACCCCATAGATTGAATCGGTGGCGGGTTCCTGACCGTATCGGTTGGGGTTTACGTCTCCGCCACCGGGCATCAAAACTCCCTGGATGCCCGCTAGACGCTCGCTTAGGTCAGCGCCGGCCACCGGCAAAAAACTGATCGGCTCGCCGCCCGCCGCCCAAACTGCCTGCGCCAAGCGAAGCGCGGTTACCGCCGCTTCATGCCTGGTAACGGAAGTGTGCTCGGCTAGTCGACTCAAAATGGCAATGCGGGGTCTGCTCACGGGTTCAAAACCTTTCGAAATCGTTATAAATAAGGTTACTAAGGCGAAACGTCTATGCTCTAATCTAAATCATTAGCATCCGAATGAAACACTGCCAGAGCCGGGTGCAACACGAAAGGAAAGGCCATTCCAAATGACCACAATTCAGGTTGCAGGCGCTGATATCGATACCCGCCACTTCATCAATGGAACCCGCGTGGCATCGGCCGAGACTTTCATAAACACCTCCCCCATCGATGGCACTTTCCTGGGTGAGATTGCGCGTGGCGGCAAGACCGAGGTAGACCAGGCAGTGGCGGCCGCTAAAGCCGCTTTCCCTCTGTGGAGCGGGCTTGGGCCTAAGGGTCGCGGTGAAATCCTGCACCGTATCGCCGATCTAGTAGAAGCAAACATCGAAACTTTGGCAAACCTGGAAACAATGGACAACGGATCCCTGTTGCGTTCACACCGTCGCGGGGTCATGCCTCGCGTAGCTCACAACCTGCGCTTTTTCGCCGACTGGGCGATCAACGAACTACATCACGAGGTCTTTGAAACTCGCGGGCACAGCAACAACATTTCCTGGGACCCTTCGGGCGTGGCGGCACTGATCACCCCTTGGAACGCACCCCTTATGTTGGCCACCTGGAAAATCGGTCCGGCACTTGCCGCCGGCGACACCGTGGTGCTAAAGCCGGCCGAATGGACTCCGCTTTCGGCAAGCTACTTTGCCGACCTCTGCACTCAGGCCGGTCTACCTGCCGGTGTCTTCAACGTTGTCCAGGGCTTTGGCCGCGAGGCCGGTGCCGCCCTAACCGCACACCCAGACATCGCCCGAATTTCGTTCACCGGTTCGGTGCCAACCGCCAAGGTGATTGCTCACGCCGCAGCCGACAACCTGACACCCTGCAGTTTCGAACTCGGCGGCAAAAGCCCGGCAATCGTGTTGGCAGACGCCGACCTTGACTTGGCTGCCGAACTTACCGTGGAGCAATACGACAACGCCGGTCAGGTTTGCCTATCGGGCACTCGAATCCTGGTACACGAGAGCATCGCAGATGCCTTTGCCGCCAAGTTCATCGAGCGCGCGTCCAAGATAAAGCAGGGCGACCCACGCGACCCCGAGACCGACATCGGTCCACAGATTCACCAGGTGCACTTCGACCGCATCAATGGATTTGTGGAACGCGCCAAGGCCGAAGGCGCGAACATCATCATGGGTGGTTCACCAAACAACGAACTGGGCGGCCTGTATTTCAGTCCGACGCTGGTGAAAAACCCAACTCCAGGTTCGGAGATCGTTACCTCCGAAATCTTTGGCCCAGTGTTGACCATGCAAACTTTCAGCACCGATGAAGAAGCCATTGCCATGGCAAA
>CAIYOE010000151.1 GCA_903927775.1 uncultured Micrococcales bacterium
GACAGCTTCGAGAGTTACATGCGTCAAAGCGTTAACCCCGACTTCACTCTTCAGCGGGACTGGCCGCTCAAGCTCGCTGAATAGCAAATAGAACTTAAAGCGAAAACCCCCACCGTTGGTGGGGGTTTTCAAGTCTTGGCTGGTTATGCGCCGAAGCCACGTGCATTGAGGCTTGCCTTATGCGCCAAAGCCCTAGAGCATAACGTGTACGTTATGCTCCGAAGCCCTAGAGCATAACGTGTACGTTATGCTCCGAAGCCCTTGTAGCGTGCGTTGAAGCGCTCTACACGACCTGCAGCATCCATGATGCGCTGCTTTCCAGTGTAGAAAGGGTGCGAAGCCGACGAGATTTCAACGTCGTAAACAGGGTAGGTGTTGCCGTCTTCCCACTCGATGGTCTTGTTGCTGGTGATGGTCGAGCGGGTTAGGAATGCTTCGCCCGAAGCTAGGTCACGGAACACGATGGTTGCGTAGTTTGGGTGAATGTCAGCCTTCATGACGGAACTTCCTTCAAAACAAATCTTGGGGTGGTGTGCAAAACAGCACTAAGGGATAAGAGTAGCAGAGAAACTCGTGCTGCACCAGCGTATTCGGCTTTTTTAGTGGTGTGCCGAGCGGGCGCGGTAGCGTCCATCTGTGTGTTCGATCGTGACCTTGATTCCAAAGGCCTCCGAGATTTTTTCCGAGGTCAAAGTGGTTGCGATTTCGCCAGCCGCAAACACTTGACCCGCAACCATAATCAGTGCGTGCGTGAATCCCGCAGGAATTTCCTCTAGGTGGTGGGTGACCATGACCATGGCGGGCGCGTATGGGCTGCTGGCGAACTCGCCGATCAAGCTAACAGTGTGCTCGCGGGCAGCTAGGTCAAGACTCGCGACCGGCTCGTCGAGAAGCAGAATCTCTGGGTCTGGCATAACAGCTCGGGCAATCTGAGTGCGCTTCTTTTCTCCGTCGCTTAGAGTGCCATAGGCCCGGTCAGCAAAATCCGACAGCTGCCACTCCCCTAGAACGCGGCGAGCTCGACGCTCATCCACATCGTCGTATTTCTCGTTCCAGCGGCCGGTGATTCCGTAACTGGCGGTCATCACTACATCGATGACTTTTTCGGAGTTTGGAATGTGTGATGCTAAGGCGTTCGAAGCGAAACCGATTCGAGTGCGCAGTTCAAATACGTTGACTTTACCCAGGTTCTGTCCAAGGATTCGAGCCTCACCGGTACTGGGGTGTAACTGCGCTGCAGCCACTTTGAGCAAGGTAGTTTTACCGGCCCCATTCGGCCCGATGATCACCCATCGCTGGTTTCCCTCGACCTCCCAGTCCACATTGCTGAGGATTGGCTTTTGTGCGCGAGTAACAGTGACGTTGTTCAGGGTGATGACTTTAGACATGTACTGAGCCTATTAGTTGGATTGCCTTGGCTGGCGTAGCGAAACAGTGCTAGAAGTTGGCAATCGCACTTCGGTAGACGTCGAGCGTGGTCTGGGCGATGCTGTCCCACGAAAAGTGGTTCTCTACGCGCTTTCGACCGGCTGCGCCAAAGGCCAATAAATCGCTGTGCTCCAAGGCCTGGTTTAGTGCCGCTGCTAGGTCGGCTACGAACTTGGCTTCATCTAGGGGCTTGCCGCTGCCGTCTTGAACCTGCTCAATCGGAACCAGAAGACCCGTCTCGCCGTGCATAACTACCTCGGGAATCCCTCCAGTAGCCGTGGCAACCACAGGGGTACCACATGCCATTGCCTCAAGGTTCACAATGCCCAGCGGTTCGTAGATGCTTGGGCAAGCGAAGACAGTGGCGGCACTGAGCATGGCGATCAATTCGCTACGGCTCAGGTGCTTTTCGACCCAGATCACGTTGTCGCGAACCTTACGCAGTTCTGCAACCAGGTCGGTGACTGTCTGCAAGATCTCTGGAGTGTCAGGCGCGCCTGCGCACAGCACCAGTTGCACGTCGCTGGGTAACTCGCGTGCGGCCTTGAGTAGGTAAGGAAGACCCTTTTGCTGGGTGATTCGACCCACGAAAATCACGCTACGTTGATCCGGGTTTACGCCATTTGCCCGCACCAAGTCTGGGTTGTTTGCCGCCTGGAACGCGTCGAGGTCGATTCCGTTATGAACCACGGAAACCTTGGCCGGGTCCAACTGTGGATAGGAACGCAGTATGTCTGCACGCATTCCTGCACTGACAGCGATGATTCCGGTGGCGCCTTCGTAAGCTGTGCGCTCAATCCAAGATGAAAGTCGGTATCCTCCGCCCAGTTGTTCTTCTTTCCAGGGGCGCAGTGGCTCGAGGCTGTGTGCGGTAATCAGGTGGGGAATGCCGTGAAGGCTTCCGGCAACCTGCCCGGCAAAATTGGCGTACCAGGTGTGAGAGTGAACCAGGTCTGCGCCGGCAACATCGCTCACCATGGCGAGGTCGGTCGCCATGGTTTGAACCGCTGCGTTTACGCCATCGAACTCGCTGGCGTGGCGATAAGCCTTTGTATCGATTTCATTACGGTCTTCACCAAAAGCCAAGACCCTTACATCGATGTGTTTCCGCAATACACGCACGAGTTCAGCAACGTGTACACCCGCGCCGCCATAGATGAAAGGAGGATATTCTTTTGTTATTAAGTCAACTCTCATAGCACGATGCTACTTCTTGTTCGAAAAGTCCAATAACATTCGACTTATGAGGTCACCACGTATTTTCGGAATGGTTCTCGCCGGGGGCGAAGGTAAACGTTTGATGCCGCTAACAGCGGACCGAGCCAAACCGGCAGTTCCATTTGGCGGGTCTTACCGCCTAGTTGATTTTGCGCTGTCCAATCTGATCAATTCAGGGCTTCGGCGAATCGTAGTGCTTACTCAGTACAAGTCGCACTCCCTAGACCGACACATCTCGATGCTCTGGCGAATGTCGCCGCTTCTGGGCTCCTACGTGGCTTCGGTTCCAGCTCAGCAACGCCTGGGCAAGCGTTGGTTCACCGGAAGCGCCGATGCCATTTTGCAAAGCATGAACCTTCTGAGCGACGAAAAGCCGGACATCGTGGTTGTTGTGGGTGCGGATCACATCTACCGCATGGATTTCGAGCAGATGATTGAGGCCCACATAAAAAGCGGCCTCGGAGTTACCGTTGCGGCTATTCGCCAGCCGAAAGCAATTGCTAGTCAATTTGGGGTGGTTGAGGTTGACGACAAGGACTCAACCAAGATTGGTGCCTTCCGCGAGAAGCCATCCGATCCAAAGGGTTTGCCAGACTCCCCCGACGAAGTGCTTTGCTCGATGGGCAACTATGTTTTCAACGCCAAGGCATTGATAGAAGCGATTGAACACGATGGCGAGCTCGCAGAGTCGCAACACGACATGGGCGGCGACATCGTTCCTTACTTTGTGGGTAAGGGCGATGCAGGTGTTTACGACTTCACTCAGAACGTGATTCCTGGTTCCACAGAACGTGACCAGGCTTACTGGCGCGATGTCGGAACGATCGACAGTTACTACGAGTCGCACATGGACCTGATCTCGGTAATGCCGATCTTCAACCTCTACAACTCGGAGTGGCCTATCCACACCCAGCAGGTCAATTTGCCACCTGCCAAGTTTGTCCATGACTCTCAAGGCAACCAGGGTCGCACTAACGACAGCATTGTTTCTCTGGGTGTGGTTGTGACTGGCGGAATCGTAGATCGCTCGGTTTTGTCTACCAACGTTCGAGTTCAATCGCGCGCGCTGGTAACCGACTCGGTTTTGCTAGACAACGTGATTGTTGGCTCCGATGCAACCATCCGCCGTGCCATTTTGGATAAAGACGTGCACGTCACAGATGGAGCTTCTATCGGAGTTAGCCGAGAACGAGACTTGGCTCGGGGATTCACCGTGACCGAATCCGGAATTACCGTTGTTCCAAAGGGCATGACGGTAACGCCGTAAAGCGCCTAGTTTGCAAGAGCCCTCGGTCTAGTCGGGGGTCTTTTGCTTTTAGGGCACAATTGGCTGGTGAGTAAATTCCTGGTCGTGTTCGACGTAGATTCCACCTTGATCCAAGACGAGGTCATCGAGCTTTTGGCCGAGGTTGCCGGACGCCGAGCCGAAGTTGCCGCGGTAACCGAGCGTGCCATGGCCGGAGAGTTGGATTTCGCGCAGAGCTTGCGCGAGCGCGTTGTCACCCTCTCTGGTCTCCCCGAGTCAGTTTTTGCCGATGTATTCACCCGAATTCAACCCACTCTTGGAGTACAAGAACTCATCGATGCCATTCACGCTGCCGGCGGCCTGGTGGCGGCTGTTTCAGGCGGATTCACCCAGGTGCTCACTCCCCTTTCGGCCCAGCTTGGTTTGGATTTTGCTCGTGCAAATGACCTCGAGGTCATCGATGGCAAACTGACCGGGTTCGTTTCAGGCCAAATAGTAGACCGCCAGGTCAAGGCGGATTCCCTGTTGGAATGGGCAGCAGCCAGCGGAATATCGCAAAAGCACACCATCGCTGTTGGAGATGGCGCCAACGACCTAGCCATGATGCAGGTTGCCGGACTCGGCGTTGCTTTCAACGCC
>CAIYOE010000152.1 GCA_903927775.1 uncultured Micrococcales bacterium
GGCTTCAGGCCAAAGATTCCACAGTTGCCTGCAGGCCCACGGATTGAACCCATGCCGTCGTTTCCATGCGCGAAGGGAACAATACCCGCCGCCACAGCCGCCGCTGATCCACCGGATGATCCCCCAGGGGTACGTTCAGTATTCCAAGGGTTTCGGGTCACGCCAAAGACTGAGTCTGTGGTGCCGAATACGCAGAGTTCTGGCACAGTAGTCAAGCCAATGATGATTCCGCCAGCAGCCCGAATCCGAGCCACCAGTTCGTGGTCTGCCGGTTGAGGTTCGGCACTTGTAGCTGCCGAGCCGATACGCATTGGCTCACCCGCAACCGGGATGCTGTCTTTGATGACTACCGGCACTCCAGCAAGGGGAAGCGATGCCCGATCTTCGCGCGCATCTACTGCCGCGGCTTCTGCAAGAGCTTTCTCTGCTCTGACTAACTGAAAGGCGCCTAGCTTGGAATCGTGCTGTTGAACACGATTTAATGCGGCTTGCGTGGCTTCAACGGCAGTGATGTTTCCAGAGCGAACGGCAGAGGCTAACTCCGCGGCAGTGAGGAGATTCATGCCGTCAGTTTAGTGGCGAGCGAATGAGTGCTTGCCAATATTTTCAGTGGTGGCGGCCAACCAGCATCGGGGTTGGTTTCCACTTAAAGAAAAAAGACCCAAACTCGTGAGAAGTTTTGGGTCTTTTCGTGCGCTTGGAGGGACTCGAACCCCCAACCTTCTGATCCGTAGTCAGATGCTCTATCCGTTGAGCTACAAACGCATTGGGCGTTGCTGAACATTCCTATTCAAAACAACAAGACTTTAGTTTACCCGTGTTTTGCAGTGCTGTCCACCGGCAATCCCAGTTAGCCCTAGCTGACGTGAATTCTTGGGCGCAGCTTCTTGTCCGGCTCGGCCTCACGCAGCACCTCACGTGAAACCGTGGCAATCTCGCCACCGCCGGTAATGAGGAACTTGGCCATATTCGAAACAGGGTTTCCCTCGCTCCAACGGAAGTAAATCTCTGGCACCACACCAATCTCATCGCGGATTGCCAACATCACAGCCGCAATCGCATTTGGAATCGAACTGCTGCTGACCTCGAGTACACGGTGACCAAAACTGGTTCGACCGCGAACCACGAGGTCTTCCTCAAAGTCAGAAGAGTCTTCTAGGTGAACCTCAAGGAAGATAGTCGGAGTGCCAGCGGGAATGCGTCCGTACTTGCGTTCCGCTCGTGCTTTTTTATCGTATTCCTCTTGGCTGCCACCGTGATTTTCGTGGGCAATCAAGTTGATCTCGCCATGTCCACCGGAATCGATGCGAAGCATTTCGTAGGCTGCTTCATCTAGGACCACCGAACGTGCACGCAACTGGAAAGAGCGGCGAACGCGCGAGGTAATCGAAACGACCATGATTGCTGCAATAAAGAAGGCTGCGATGCGCACACCATCGGGGCGTTCCACAACGTTGGCGAAGGTTGTGTAAACAAAAACTAAGGTGACCAGAGCGAAGCCCCAAAGAGCGAAACGCTGCTTTTGACGACGAGCCGAAAGGGTGGCCGCCAGCGAGGCCGAGGTCATTAGAACCAAAACACCGGTGGCGTAAGCGCCACCCTGGGCGTCAACATCGGCTTTGAAAATAAAGGTGATCGCGAACGAGATAACGGTGAAGACCAAAACCAAAGGCCGAGTCATTGCCGCCCAGGCAGGTGCCATTCCGTAGCGAGGCAGGTAACGCGGAACCAGGTTCAACAGGCCAGCCATGGCCGAGGCACCGGCGAACCAAAGAATCAAAATGGTGCTGATGTCGTAGATGGTTCCAAAGGTTTGGCCAAGGTAAAGGTGAGCGATATAGGCAAGCGCACGCCCGTTAGCCTGACCACCCGGTTGGAATTCCTTCTGAGGAATAACCAATGTGGTCAAAAGGCTGGTGGCAATCAAGAAGATGCTCATTGTTATTGCCGCGGTGGTCAGCAGCTTCTTGGTTCCTGCGATTCGACCAACCGGTACGCCGTTGGCATCCACCTCTTTGCCCTTGATCTGAGGCATAACCGAGACACCGGTCTCGAAACCAGACATACCAAGTGCCAGCTTTGGAAACACGATCAACGCGATGGCGATCATCATGATCGGGTTGCCGTGCTGGGTCATTAGGGCATCCCACCAGTTTGTGACAACGGTTGGGCCATCGTGGAAGACCTTGGCGGCGGCGGCAATGACCACCACAACATTGAGGCCAAGGTAGGCAACAACCAGCGCCACCGCGATACCGATTGCCTCTTTGAAACCAAGGATGAAAACCAAGCCGAGCAACGCCACCAGGAACAGCGTTACCGGAACCTGCTGGCCGTGCATTGCTCCCGACA
Organism: uncultured Micrococcales bacterium; assembly: GCA_903927775.1. Taxonomy (GTDB): domain Bacteria; phylum Actinomycetota; class Actinomycetes; order Actinomycetales; family Microbacteriaceae; genus Rhodoluna. The sequence goes on from CAIYOE010000152.1 coordinate 2,353, forward strand.
CAAACGGGTTCTGGATTAGGTGGGCACTGGCGTCTGCCGCAGAAAGTGTGATGGTGATGATGAAGTCGGTGGCGGCAAAGCCTAACAACACAAGGACAAACAGCTTGCCGGTCCACCAAGGAAGCAAGTCCTCTAGCAGGTGGATCGAGCCTTCGCCTCGGTAGCTTTCGCTGGCCACACGGCGGTAAACCGGTAGCGCTCCGAAAAGGGTTAGGGCAACCAAAACGATGGTGGCAAGCGGCGAGAGCAGCCCGGCGGCAAGAGCCGCGATGGCAGGCTGATAACCA
>CAIYOE010000153.1 GCA_903927775.1 uncultured Micrococcales bacterium
CGGTCCTTGAACTCATCGGTGGCTGCTGCCTTGAAAGCAACTGCCTTAGCAGCGATGACGTGCATTAGTGGGCCACCCTGCTGACCAGGGAACACGGCCGAGTCGATCTTCTTTGCGTACTCTTCTTTGGAAAGAATCAGACCCGAGCGAGGACCGGCAAGAGTCTTGTGCACGGTGGTGGAAACTACATCTGCGTATGGCACTGGCGATGGGTGCAGGCCTGCTGCAACCAGACCGGCAAAGTGAGCCATGTCTACCCAAAGCTTGGCGCCAACTTCGTCTGCGATGCTGCGGAAGGCGGCGAAATCTAGGTGGCGGCTGTAGGCCGACCAACCGGCGATTAGAACGGCAGGCTTGGTCTCTAGCGCACGCTGGCGAACGATGTCCATGTCTACCAAGAAGGTGTCTGGGTGAAGTCCGTAGGCGTTGGCCTGGTACATCTTGCCCGAGAAGTTCAAGCGCATACCGTGGGTCAGGTGACCACCGTGAGCGAGCTCAAGACCAAGGATGCTGTCGCCTGGGTTAGCAAGCGCCATAAGAACCGCGGCGTTTGCCGAGGCACCCGAGTGTGGCTGAACGTTTGCGTGCTCTGCGCCGAAGAGCGCCTTTGCACGGTCGCGGGCTAGGTTCTCGGCTACGTCTACTGCCTCACAACCGCCGTAGTAACGCTTGCCCGGGTAACCTTCGGCGTACTTGTTGGTAAGTACCGATCCCTGAGCCTCTAGAACACCGCGCGAAACAAAGTTCTCGCTGGCGATCATCTCTAGGGTGTGACGCTGACGGTCCAATTCGGCCGATAGAACGGCTGCGATTTCTGGGTCGGTCTCGCTAAGTGGGTGGTTGAAACTCGATGGCAGGCTACTCATTTGGGCTCCTCGGGTGTGGCAACGATGCCCTAATTCTAAGCCCTAGCGGGGCGCTGGAAACCGGCTTGGGCCGAGGCGCACTGGGTAAACTTGACCTCATGAACAACGCCACAAACACTCACTTGGTACTCACCATTGTCTGCAGGGACATGCCGGGTATCGTCCACTCAATTTCTGGTGCGATTGTGGCGGCAAACGGCAACATCACAGAGAGCCACCAGTTTTCCTCGGAGGACACTGGTCGCTTCTTTATGCGCCTTCAGATCGAAAGTGCTGTTCCGCGCGACCACTTTGTGAAGCAGCTTGCGCCGGTTATCGAGCGGTACCAAATGGAATGGGTGCTCGACGAAGTTGGTCGCCCAATGAAGACCCTGCTCTTGGTATCTAAGAGTGCCCACTGCCTAAACGACATCCTGTTCCGTCAGCGTGCCAGGCAGCTGCCGGTGGAGGTTCCAGCGGTGTTCGGAAACCACGGCGATCTTGCATCGATGGCCGAGTTCTACGGCGTACCTTTTGAGACTCACCAGGTAAAGAGCCCAGCAGACAAAGCCGCTTTCGAGCACATGCTGCGCGACTACATCTCCACCGCGGGAATTGAACTAATTGTTTTGGCCCGTTATATGCAGATTCTGTCGCCGGAGTTCTGTGCCGAGTTCGCGGGCAAGATCATCAACATCCACCACTCGTTCCTGCCGGGCTTCAAGGGTGCGAACCCTTACGGTCAGGCACACGCTCGCGGTGTAAAGCAGATTGGTGCCACCGCACACTTTGTAACCGAAGACCTGGATGAAGGTCCGATCATCGAGCAGAACGTGCTGCGCGTGACCCACAACGCCAGCAAGGCGGAACTTGTGAACATCGGCCAGGACGTTGAGAGCAAGACCCTGACCCAGGCAATCCGCTGGTTCGCCGAACGCCGGGTGCTTCTAGACGGTCACCGCACGATTATTTTTAGTTAGGAAAACGGTGGTTTTCGGCCTCCCAGC
>CAIYOE010000154.1 GCA_903927775.1 uncultured Micrococcales bacterium
CGGCAGGATCTGGAACCGGAACAGCAGCAAGCAAACGCTGGGTGTAAGGGTCCTGAGGGTTCTTTAGAATCTGGTCACGGCTACCCTGCTCCACCAGTCGACCATTTTGCATAACTGCAATCCGGTGCGACAGGATGTCGACAACAGCGAGGTCGTGGCTGATAAATAGGCACGCAAACTTGAGTTTGTCTTGCAGGTCTAGCAGCAGATCCAGGAATCGAGCCTGAACCGATACGTCTAGCGCAGAAGTTGGCTCATCGGCAATTAGGAGATCTGGAGTAAGAGCCAGGGCGCGGGCAATACCAACACGCTGACGCTGTCCACCAGATAGCTCGTGTGGGTATCGGTTGCGGTAGTGGCGTGGCAATTCAACCTGCGCAAGGAGGTCTTCGACCATACGATTCAGTTCTTGGCCCTTGGCAACGCCAGCCAGGAAGATTGGCTCACCAATAGATTCACCAATCGGGAGCCTAGGGTTTAGAGACGACGCTGGGTCCTGGAAAACAATTCCAGTGTGACGACGAATTGCTCGAAGGTCTTTTTGGGTTGCGTTGCTAATGTCGGTTCCCACAACATTGATGGAGCCGCTCTTGATCGGAAGGAGGCCGATTGCTGCGCGTCCGACGGTGGTTTTTCCTGAACCGGATTCTCCAACCAAACCAACGATTTCTCCCGGGAAGATCTGAAGATTTAGCTCATGCACTGCCCTAAATGCCGGAATGCGCCCGCGCTTTGGGTACTCGATTACCAGGTCCTTGATATCAAGAACTGGTTTTTCCTGAGTTGCGCCAGCTGCAAGTTCTCGAACTGCAACCGAGCCCAATTTTGGCACAGCCCCCAGCAAGGCCTGTGTGTATGGGTGTTCCGGCCGGTTAAAAATGTTGTCCGAAGTGTTCTGCTCCACAGTCAGGCCATCCTTCATGACCAAAATTCTGTCGGCCAAGTCGGCAACTACACCCATGTCGTGCGTGATTAGAACAACTGCTGAGTTCAGCTTGTCCTTCAGATTACGCATCAACGACAAAATCTCCGCCTGGACGGTTACGTCTAGAGCCGTGGTTGGCTCGTCGGCGATCAATAACGCAGGATCACAGGCCAGAGACTGAGCAATCATGGCGCGTTGCCGCTGCCCGCCACTGAGTTGGTGAGGATACTTGTCGAATGCGCGTTCCGGGTCAGGCAATTCGACCATTCCCAGCAACTCGATTGCCCTCAACCTTGCCTCTGCAGGTCCCATGTTGAGGTGAGTTCGCAATACCTCTACTATCTGGAAACCGACAGTGTAAACCGGATTCATGGCAGTCATTGGCTCTTGGAAGATGTAGGCGACCTCTTTACCGCGGTACTTGCGCAGTTGCGAGTTTGGGATGCCCAGCATCTCCTGCCCCTTGACCTTGACGCTACCCGAAACTCGGGCGTTGCTGGCCAACAGGCCCATGAGCCCCATTGAAGACGACGACTTACCCGAACCGGACTCGCCAACTATCGCCAAAACCTCGCCCGCGTGAACTTCGTAGTTCATGTCGATAGCGGCTGGATACCAAACTCCGTCGACCCAGAACTCAACGTTGTAGTCCTGAACCTTGAGGATTACCTCTTGTGAAATAGTCATTGCTAAAGTCCTGGTTTCTTACTTGCTCTTGGAGTCGTTAGTCGGAGTTCTGAAAGTGGCTTTCAGAAGTTCCTTGCGCGAGATTTGACGACGCTGACGCGGGTCAAAGGCATCTCTGAGGCCATCACCGATGAAGTTCACGCACAGTGCGATACCGATAATGAGCACACCTGGCCAATAGAACAACCAAGGGCTCACCGTAAAGGAATCCTGATAATCACTGATTAGCGAACCGAGAGAGACGTCTGGTGCCTGAACACCGAAACCGATGTAGGACAGGGCGGTCTCAAGAAGGATTGCTCCTGCCAACATCAAAGTCACCGAGACAATGATCACACCCATGGCGTTGGGCAGAATGTGCTTGAAAATGATTCGTGTGTGCGATGCGCCCGCTACTCGAGCCGCGTCAACGAACTCTCGCTCTCGAAGCGACAGGAATTCACCTCTCACCAGTCGGGCGAGGCCCGTCCAGGAGAACAAACCTAGGTAAATCGCCAGCGCAACCACGCCCAAGTTACCGAACTTGAAACCGATTACTGCACCAATGATGATCGACGGAATCGTGATGATGAAGTCGGTGAATCGCATGAGGATTGCATCAACCCAGCCGCGGAAATAACCAGACACCGCACCGATGATAGTTCCAAGAATTCCACCGATAAGGCCTACTACCAACATCACCATGATTGATTGCTCGGCACCACGCATAACGAGCGCGAAATAGTCGCGTCCGATTGGATCCTGCCCAAAAGGGTGAGACCAGGTCGGGCAGCCCACGGAGTCCTTACAGAAAGTGGAGTCTGGGATGTCGGTAATCGTGTACTTCCACCATCCCTGGACCGTTATGGGAGCTTTCTCGGTTCCCAGATGAATACCCGAGGCCGAGAACACAAAAATTCCGATAAAGATCAACGCGATCAAGGACGCCACCGCGGGCTTGTGCCTGAAGAACTTTCGGCGAATTAGCTGTCCTTGACTTAGGCCAGCTGTTTCGCGAAGTTCAATCTGGTTCTCGCCCTCGGTGGAACTGTTTGCAGCTTCGTTTTTCTTGTCTTTAGCCATGATTTTTACTTACTTACTCGAATTCTTGGGTCAAGCGCTGAATACAGCAGGTCGGCAACCAGGTTGGCCATTACCGCCATAAACGATGTGATGGCAAAGACGCCCATCAGCAGGTTGAGGTCCTGGCTGCTAATAGCACTTCTAAACAAGGTTCCCATTCCATGCCAACCGAACACTGATTCCGTAATGATGGCTCCACCGATTACTCCGGCAAAATCGAATGCCATCAACGTGGTAAGGGGAATCATGGCGTTTCTAAGAGCGTGTCGAACGATCACAACGCGCTCGCTCAGCCCCTTAGCGCGAGCGGTTCGGATGTAATCCATGTTCATTACCTCGAGCAAGCTGCCTCGGGAATAACGTACATAACCCGCAAACGAAATCAGCGTTAGTGCGATGGTGGGCAACAGAACGTGAACGAAACCGTCCATGAGGTTGATCCAGAAGTTATCGCTTGAAAGTCGAACGCTGACGGTTCCGTAGGTAGGAATAGGCCTCAGATCGATGCCATCGGAGTGAATGTAGCCGCTCCAAGTGTTCATCATTCGATCAATCAGAAGCAGAAGCGAAGCGAAAACCGACGTGATAACCGTGGTTCGGATTGCCGAGCCTCGGTCCACTTTGGTGAAGGCAACCGCGGCCACTATAGCCAAAACCACCAACAGCAGCATGGGTGCGATAAGCGCTAAGAAGCTCAGGTGCTTGGCGCTCCACAGCGCATTGATTGGGAAATACAAAGCCACGGTGGCAATTGCCACAGTGAGGCTAGCCAGCACAACCCGACGATTTTCCATACCAACCACTATGGCGGCAATGCCAACGCTGATGCCAGCGGTAAGTAGGCCCACTCCGACAATGCCCAGACCTGGCTTGAGGAGCCAATCAGTTACGTTGACTAACCAAAGCAAAATCACTGTTGAAACAAAAGCGCCACCAAAAATAAACCAGACTCGGCGCCTAGACCCAGAGATGATTCCCGCGACCGAGATTCCAATGAGGATTGCCGCGCCTATCATCCAGGGAACGGTTATTTGGCCGGAGCCTAAGAAATTGTTGAACTCGATCGCCATGTACTGCTTTAGCAACACTGCTACCCAGAAAATTGGTAGGGAAAACATGAGGAACGAAATGAAAGTCATGGTGTAGTCGAGGCGACTGTACTGGCGGATGGCGGTAATCACACCCACGGTGATACCTAGCACGATGGCCAGAATAGTAGCGCCCAAAACCAGTCGGATGGTCACTGGAATGGCAGCTGAAATCTCATTGACAACCAGCAGTCCGTCGCGTGTTTTTCCCAGGTCTGCGTGGCCGGTGAGCACACCAAGCACTCCCCTGAGCCAGTCGAAATAGCGAATCGGAGGTGGTACGTCCAGGTGAAGCTCGCGGGTCATCTGCGCGATCAAAAAGTCGCGGTTCTTCGCAGAACTGGTTCGCAGCTCGGCTAACGGGTCTCCCGAAAAGGCTTCGAGGTTGTAAACGATGTATGAGGACCCAAAAAGGATCAGCAAAACGATACCGATTCTTCGGGCGATGTATGCGAGCACTAGCTTAAATCCATTTCTTTGCTTTAAAAGGGCTCAAAGCGGGGGCATTCACTTTTTGTGAATGCCCCCGCAATGTTGAGCTTTTTTCTAGAATCTAGATCCTAGAAGTGCCACTCCCAGTAGTTCCAAACCATGTTTGGAATCAGCGGGCTTGGCTTGACGTTCTTCAGGCTGCTCGAGTAAGCAGCAACCGAAGGCCACTGGTATAGCGGTAGGGTCCACGCCTTCGCCATGATGATCTTGTCTGCAGCTAGGTACTTTGCAGTGATCTGTGCGTCGGTTAGCGGAGCCTCTAGGCTGTGCAGCACGGTGTCAAGCGCCGAGTCGTTCCAGCCGTAGTGGTTGTTTCCACCGTCGCTCTGGTAGTTGGCGTTGTTACCGGTCTGGCTAACAACCTGTGGAGCCCACGCGAACATTGCTACGTCGTAGTTCGGGTCGTCAAGCTTGCTCGACCATGCAGCGTTACCTACGGTCGAAACCTTGAAACCAGCCTTGGCTTCTTCGGCTGCGATTAGCAGGTTCTCACCGATGCGACGTGCGTTGTTCTTGAACAGCATGTTGATTGCAACAGTGTTCGAGCCGTCTGCAGCCGATGGGTACCACTTCTGAACTAGCTTCAGTGCAGCAGCGGTGCGCTCTGCCTGGGTGCCAGCGGTGTAAACGCTAACTCCGCTGCCAGCAACTACGCTCTTGTAGCCGGTCTGTCCCGGTAGCAAGAAGTTGCTGTTCATAACGGTGGCGTCTGCCTGGTTGTTTGGGTCGTAAGCCTGGGAAACTTCCTTGTTTACGATCGACTGGCGAGGCAGTGCAAGCAAGAAGGCCTTGCGGAGATCGCGTGCCTTCTGGCCGTGCGAGTCAGCGAATGGGCCGTTGTAGTCAGCTGCGTTTGCATCGGTCTGCAAGGCGCTGTTTCCAACGCGAAGGTCCACGTGCTCGTAGGTCATGGTGGTTCCGGTCTCGACAGTCACTCCACCAAGCTGCTTTAGCTGCTGGTAGGTGGCGGTGTCAGGCTGGCCATCGTAGACGTCGATCTCGCCGTTTCCAAGTGCCTGCGCAGCTGGGGCACCATCGGTGACGAAGCTGAAAATTACCTTGTTAAGCGGGTTGGTCTTCGACAGTGCAGGTCCCGAGGTGTACTTAGGGTTGCGAACCAAGGTCACCGAGGTGTTCTTGATTGCGCTCTGCACGATAAAGCCACCGTTGCTAACTAGCAAGAGTGGGTTGGTGCTGGCGTTGATGTCCTGGATGTTGTATCCGGTCGACCAAATGGCACCAATCTTTGCCAAACGTGCGTTTGGACCCTTTAGACCCGCGTTGAAGTCGCTAAGGAACTTGGCGGTTGCTGCAGCACCTGCGGCTGGGGTTGGTAGAGCAGTCTTGCCGTCGGCAAGCAACTCAAGTGCGTGAACTGGCGATGGGCCAGGACCCGAGATCTGCCAGTCTGGCTGGAACGAGTCGTACTTGAGGGTTACGGACATCTTGTCCTTGCTCAGAGAGACGCTCTTGATGTGGTTGTCGTAGACGCCACCGTATCCGCCAGAGGTGAATGCAGGCGCGGTGTCGCCACTTGGGTCTCCCAGGCCGGCCTTCTTAGAGTAGGCGCTGCTGTTTAGGATGTGGCTGAGAAGTAGGTCTACACCGGTGATAGCTACGCCGTCGGACCAAACCTGGCCCTTGTTTACGGTGTAGGTCACTTCGAAGTCGTTCTTGACGTTCTTGGCGATCTTGAAGGTACCGAACTTGGTGTTGCGAACCAGGTTTGGCTTGTTGTCGTAGTACCAGAAGCCAGCGCTGGTTAGGTAACCGATGTCGCTGTTGGTAACGAGGTTGGTGTCCGGGGTGCCCGAGTTCAACGACGTCATTGCAGTGGTCTCGTTGATGATAACGGTTGATTTAGCTGCCGCATTGGCGCTGCTTGCCACTAGACCGGTAGCCGTTGAGGTGGCCAACAATCCCGCTGCAAGAATCGCGACCGAACGCAGAGTGCGTTTTGCCTGCATGTTTCTCTCCTTATTGTTTTCCAGCACTGTTAACCGAAAACTGGACGTGAGTCACTCGTTCCAGGCAACAACGCCTTGGGTGCTACCTAATCTACAAAGAATTTTCGATGAATAACCAGCAAACGACTTTTATTTTGATTTTTTTACTCAGTCGTTACAAACCGTTACATTGTCAGAACATTTCCTGGCGAAATTGTCTCTGTTAGCCTTAACCAGTGGACGACCTGCTGCTGATATTCGATGCGGATTGCGGATTTTGCCAATCTTGTGTTCGTTGGGGTAACCGCAATCTCAAATCTTTCCCAAAAACCAGGGGCTTTCAGCACCTAGACCTCTCGCTGGGACCAATCACCGTCGATCAAGCCAAGCGTTCCATTTGGTTGGTCTCGACATCCAACTCACTCTTTGAGCCCTTGCCCGCGAATCGAGCAGCGGCATTTATTCTGAGGCATGAACCGAATCTGTTTTGGAAACTTGTGGGATTTGCAATAGACCTACCCGGAATCCGGATTCTTGCGCGCCTCGTCTACTTTGCAGTTGCCAAGAACCGCGCAAAACTTCCTGGCGCAACCGAGGCTTGCGAGCTTGCGCAAAAATTGCAGTAACCTGAAAACACATCGAGAGATGTAGCTTTTGCTCTGTATGGGGAAAGCTGGTGTAAATCCAGCGCTGACCCGCAACCGTAAATCTGCTTGTGCAGAAAGTCGGAATGCCCATTTTGAGCAAATGACTCCAAATAATCACCGTCGAGGTCTACGGGTGGAGTCGGAAGAACTTATTTCCGATTCCCAGCAGGCAATCCGCCAGCTGGGTTTTCGAGTTTTAGGGGTAAACCGCCTTCGCACTCAGATCGCTATAACGCGAAAGGTTTCGAAATGTTCGGAACAAAATCTGGGTTGCGCATCATCGCAACAATCGCCGCAACTGCGGCGTTCATCGGGGCCTTTTCTCTTGTCCCCGCCAACGCAGGCAATCGGTTTGCGAGCACCGATACCTTTTTGAAAAACGCCTTTGTGTCTGGCCAATTCATCGAGGGATTCACCCCCGGCAAACCCGACTTTGGTTTCACACTGGAGGCGATGCTGCAACGAAAGGCACTTGGCGAAAGCAAAGCCGATTTAGCACCGGCTGTGGCATACAGCCTCACCAACCCGAGCGTCACTGGAACCGAAGCCAACCCAACCGGTTATTTATTTGACCCGAGCAAGCGTGTGAAGTTGGGTATCGCCGGCAAATTCGCGTTCACCAGCGTGGTTCTAAAGGCCGCAAACCAAAACCTGCGCAAGGCAATCATCAACGATATTCTGAGCAAGATTGATGGCACCGGAGATGTCGCTGCAAACATGTCGGCGAACACCTTCGACCGCGCCTGGGTAGTTCTGGCGTTACAGGCCAACGGTTACGGTCGCCAAGCCGCAAGCCTGGCCGTTCACATGATCAGTCACCAGCTTGCCGATGGCGGATTCAACGACGGATACAACCTTGGGGTCGGCTCGCCCGACGGCACTGGAATCGTTTTGCAGGCCCTCGCCGCTGTTCATCCGGGGACTACCGGCCAGAGCCGTGCTATCAAGCAGAGTTTAGCCAAGGCAATCGCCTACCTGACTAAGTCGGCAGTAAACGGTGACCACTACGAGGCCTACGGCGACTACAGCGTAAACAGCACCGCCTACGCTGCAATGGGCCTGGCTGCCGTTGGCAAAACATCGCCGGCAATCAAGTCGTGGCTGCTAGGAAAACTTTCCAGCGATGGCGGGCTGCAGACCTCTTGGTCTGGCGGAGCGGGAGACGTTTACGCCACCGCGCAGAGCGGCCTGGCCTTACTAGGTCAGAGCTACCTGAACCTAATCAAGTAAGCGAAAACACCTAATGAACCGAAAACTACTGAGAGCAACGCTGATTGGTTTGGTCGCTCTGGCTGCCACAGCCACCTTTTGGCCCGCAGTGTCGTCGGCAATCGGGTTCAAAATCGACTGGGGTTCCGAGCCGGAGCATTCATCTATGGCCGCTGTTGCAAACGGACCGTGCGCCGCGGTGGGAGTGTCGATTGTGGTGGATTTTGGAACCACCAGTAAAAAACCTGTGTCAAGCGAATGCGTGGGTATGGTCACAGACCCGCTCACAGGGTGGGAGTACATCTCACTTTTTGACCACAAGGTACAAGGCACAGACCAGTACCCTACGGGTTTCGTGTGCCGCATCGATGGCTTTCCATCGATGACGAATCAAGATTGCAAGGACACACCAACTTACTCTGAGGGCACCTGGGCCTATTACCAAGCCAGCAGCGCCAACGGCGGTGCCTGGAAACCAAGCCCCGTGGGTGCAGCCATGACCCACCCGGGTTGCGGAAGCTATGAGGGTTGGCGTTTCATCTCCGCCGGACAGTCGACAGCCACCGAGTTTCCGCGAGTTTCTCCTAAACCGTTCGTCTGCAAGTAACTCTTGAAAGCCATAAAAGCAAGCCCGCTAGTGGCCACTACGTGGTGGCTACTGGGTTTGGCGCTTGCGCTTTGCGGGAGCCTGGCAAATCAGACGTGGCAGCTCATCGCGGTCTGTGCACTGAGCCTAGCCTTAGCGGCCGTTTTTGGGCCAGCCTCTCAAAAGTGGCAGTCGATTCGTTTATACCTAACCCTTAGTGTGTTCATTTTGGCGGTTCGACTGCTATTCCGTGTGGTTTTCAGTGGCAATAGCGGCGCTGTCGACGCCTTAGATCAGACGCAATCTCGCTTTGTTTTAGTGAACCTGCCGAACATTCGATTCACTCTCTTGGCACAAAACGTGCATCTGCTCGGCCCGGTTACCGTGTCAACTTTTGAGTCAGCAATCACCGATGGACTTCGCCTATGCGCGATTGTTCTAGGCGTGGCGATGGCAAATATCATCGCTAATCCACGAAAGCTCCTTCGCTCTACCCCATCGGCGCTTTATGAGGTTGCCACAGCTGCTGCAGTAGCTATTTCTCTTGCGCCACAGCTGATTTCCAGCCTCAACCGAGTTCGCAGGGCGCGGGAACTGCGCGGCGGCACTCCGAAAGGTCTTGGCGGACTCGGGGGCGTTGTGATCCCCGTGCTAGAAGACTCTGTTCAACGATCTCTGGATTTGGCAGCCAGCATGGATTCGCGTGGTTTTGGAAGACGCGGAAACATGCCCAAATCGGCTGTTTTGACTTCGCGGGTTGTCTCGATTGTGGCAATTTTGATTCTGGGTTTCGCCACCTATCTGCTCTTGACCGAAGGCACCTACCTGTGGTTCGC
>CAIYOE010000155.1 GCA_903927775.1 uncultured Micrococcales bacterium
ACAACGTCTCGCAGTCGTTGCAGCAGACTCTGAGCCAGGTTTTGGTCAGCCTGCTGACCGTCATCGGTGTACTGGTAATGATGTTCAGCATTTCCCCGGTTCTGGCGCTGATTGCTCTGGTTAGCATTCCGGCCAGCTTGGCACTGACCATGTTTATTGCCAAGCGCAGTCAGAAACTGTTCGTGGACCAGTGGGCAAAGACCGGTCAGCTAAACGCGCACATCGAAGAAAGCTTTACAGGCCACGCCCTGGTAAAGGTGTTCGGCCGCTCCAAGGCTGTCGAAGAACGCTTTGGCCAACTAAACGAGGAACTCTATAAGTCGAGTTTTGGGGCTCAGTTTGTTTCGGGCATCATCATGCCTACCATGATGTTTATCGGCAACCTGGTCTACGTGGGTATCGCTGTGGTTGGTGGCTTGTTCGTGGCGAACGGAACCCTCACCCTGGGTGCCATTCAGTCGTTCATTCAGTACTCGCGTCAGTTCAACCAGCCGCTGGCGCAGTTGGGCTCGATGGCCAACCTGATGCAGTCTGGTGTGGCCTCGGCCGAGCGCGTATTCGAGCTCCTTGACGCCGCCGAACAAACCACCGACGAAGAGCCGGCTCAGAGCCCGAGCGCCCGCACCGGAACTTTGACCTTCGAGAACGTGGAGTTTGGCTACACCGCCGAGACCAAGCTGATCTCGAACCTCAACCTGTCGGTCAAACCGGGCCAAACCATTGCCATCGTGGGTCCAACCGGAGCGGGAAAGACCACCCTGGTGAACTTGATTCTGCGCTTCTACGAGTTGAATGCTGGTCGAATCACCCTGGATGGCGTGGACATCGCGCACATGACCCGCCACGATCTGCGCTCGCGAATCGGCATGGTTTTGCAGGACACCTGGCTGTTCAAAGGAACCATCCGCGACAATATCGCCTATGGAAACCCAGATGCAACCCAGGACCAGATCGTGGAAGCCGCCAAGGCAACCTACGTGGACCGCTTTGTTCGCACGTTGCCCGCAGGCTACGACACTGTTCTAGACGACGAGGCCTCGAACGTGAGTGCCGGCGAAAAGCAGTTGCTAACCATCGCCCGCGCATTCCTATCGCAGCCAACCGTACTGATCCTGGACGAAGCTACCTCCAGCGTGGACACCCGCACCGAGGTTCTGGTTCAGCGAGCCATGGCGGCGCTTCGCAAGGACCGCACCAGCTTTGTGATTGCCCACCGCTTATCTACGATCCGCGATGCCGACCTTATTTTGGTGATGGAACATGGCGATATTGTGGAGCAGGGCACCCACGACGAACTAATCAAGTTGGCCGGCCCGTACGCCAACCTATACAAGTCGCAGTTCGAGGCCACCGACGCCGTTGCCTAGGCGCCACCAACGATCAAATCGAGGATCAATGAGAAATCACAAAAACAACTTCGTTTTCTTCCTGATTTTTTCCATCGTGGGATTGGTCACCGCGTGGACCTTCAACGGCATGGCGGTCATGCGAGGCGAGAACTACATCGCCGATGGCTTCACCAGCAACGTGGACTGGGTCTATTCGCTCGATCTGCTGATCGGTGGCACCGCGGCCATGGCGTTTATCGTTGTCGAGGGCCGAAAGCTCAAGATGCGTTTTCTGTGGGTCTACATCGTTGCCTCTTTTGTGACCGCCTTTGCCTTTGTGTTCCCGCTGTTTCTGGCCATGCGTGAGCGCAAGCTGGGGCAGATCGAACTGGCCGGCGGCAAACTCAAGCGCTACACCTTTGATAACCACCCCGTAATCGTTTGGGTGCCGGCAGATGTCGATGCCACTACCCCGGTTTTGGTGATGAACGATGGCCATAACCTGTTCGACCCGAAGACCTCCACCTTTGGCGCTACCTGGGGCCTACTAGACGCCCTTCGCGATCGCACTCCAGGCGGTGCGCGCATCCGTGGTTCGCGTAAGCCGCTGATCATCGGTGTGACTTACAAAAACTCAAATGGGTCGATTCGAGGGATCGAATACGGACCAACCGACATCTGGGCCAAGAACCCAGACCTACTGGATTACCTCCCTGCCGAATGGGCTCGAACCGGTGCCAGCGGAAACGAGTACCACGAGTTGATTGCAACCAAGATCTTGCCTTCCATCGCTGCCGAGTTCGGTGTGGAACTAAACCGCGACCGAACTGCAATTGGTGGGTCAAGCATGGGTGCGCTCACCTCGCTCTACGGCTTGGCTAAGTACCCGGAGGTCTACGGCACCGCGCTGGCGTATTCAACCCACTGGCCCGTTGGCGGCAACAAACTCATCGATGAATACCTAAAGCTGCTGCCTAATCCGGGCACTCACCGCATTTGGTCCGATGGCGGAACCATCGAACTAGATGCCCTCTATGCGCCCTACCAGGAGTATTTCCGCCAGCAGATGGCGTCCAAGGGTTACAGACT
>CAIYOE010000156.1 GCA_903927775.1 uncultured Micrococcales bacterium
CTCCCCGGGGCACGTTGCTGCCACCGATGAAGAGGCGCTGGAGCAACTCTGGCCAAACTATCAGGCCGGTTTTGGCCGAATCGGCAAGGAACGCGGATGGGGTCCCATGACCGTGGACCACTTTATGGGCGAGGCAAACGGTGGCTCTCTCTACGTTGGATCGCCAGACACAGTGGCCCAAAAAATCGCCTACGCGGTCCAGTCTGTCGGTGCTCAGCGTTTTGATCTCAAATACGCAAACGGCCCAATGCCTCACGAAATGCTCATGAAGTCGATCGAACTTTACGCCACCGAGGTAGTACCGCGAGTCAAAAAACTGCTCGCTTAGAAAAAGCCGACTTTCACATGTTGCGGAGGCCCGAAATGGCCCTCGCAACATTTCCTTAAGCGTGTTGGATTTCTAAGGCGTGCCAACCGAACATTTTTCTTCAATTGCATATGCAGGCTATTCACCTGCCGTTCATTTCGCAAAAACGAACATCTAGCCTAGAAGTTGGGGGCAATTTGCCCGCCCGACTGGACACATTTATGTGCCTGAACTTGAATCTGGGAGGTGTTCACTACGAAGCGATTTTTTATAGCTTTAGTGGCACTCGCGGTATCTGCAGGTTCCCTGGTCGCGCTCCCCGCCCAAGCTCGAGTGCCATCTGGCCATGGAGTGATCCCGAGGTACACGTCGGCCAAACTTCTGGCCGATGGCGAATTCGGAATCGGAAAAAGCTACCGAACGGAAACTGAAGACGCCAGGTCGGAGTTCGTCTCAGAAAAAGAGCGACTGACCGAGGCTTACCGGGAATCTGAGGATATAAGAGAGTCTCAGGAAGCCCGAGCGACCCAAGAGGTTCGCGAATCCCAGGAGGCCCGGCCTCCCGTCACTCCGCCAGTTGCTCCACCTCCAGTTCTGGTTGCGCCAGTGTTCTCGCAGGCTATTTGGGTCAACTCCAGTTTTGACTTTGTGGTCGCCAGTAGCAGTAATTCGCCAATTGTTCTCACCTCGAAAACTCCGCTTGTCTGCACGGTTGCTGGAATCCGCGTCACCACTTCTTCAGTGGGCGGTATTTGCACCATCCTCGCAACGCAAGACGCATCCTTGCCGCCGGCTGCCCCATTTGTGCCAGCATCCGTGAATCGCAAATTGCACGCTGGGCTGGCCAGCACCAGCTCGATTAGCACCGATATCGTCGTGCTTCCGCCGCAGGCTCAAACAATTACCTTTCTTAACTTGGCAGACCTAAAGCAGGGTTCAACTCAACCCTTATTGGCCACGGCGTCTTCGGGTCTAGCAGTCGGTTTGGAATCAACGACCACCGATGTGTGCACAGTTTCTGGTGGGTTTGTCACCGCGGTAAGTGGTTCCATCGATGGAAAGACCTGCACCGTTATTGCCACTCAAACCGGATCAGATCACTATCTGCCGGCAGTTTCGGTTGTTCAAAGTTTCAAGGTTTTGATCGAGCTTGTGAAGCCCGCTTTGGTTTTGGCTCCGGGAGCGCCGACGACTTTTGACTTCAGGGTAGGTCAGCCATCGAGCGTCACCCTGCAACTATCCAACTCGGGTGGCGGTGCAACCTACGTTGTAACCGGATTGCCTGCTGGACTCACATTCGATCCGGGAACGAATGTTATTTCCGGTAGCCCAACTAACGCTCAAACTAATACTCGGGTTACAGTTGCAGCCACAAACGATGCCGGGACCTCGACATTCGTGTTCTTCATCACTGTCGACAAAGGTCAAGCAACCATCAGCTTGGACCTTCGTAGTCTTGTTTTCACGTTCACCACAGGTCAAGTCAGGCAGCCGGTTTTCTTGGCGACAGATCCAAACGCTAACCCCATCAGTGTTGCAGTGACCTACAACGGTTCCAGCACTTTCCCAACCGCTCCAGGTTCTTACACCGTCGAGGTCACCTGTATCGATGCGAACTTCGGCTGCTTTGCGACGTCGACTTTGGTGATCAATAAGGCACCTCAGGTTCTAACAGTCGTCGACCCCAGCAGCATGGTGGTTGGTTCTGATCAGACTTTGGTAATCACTGCTGGAAGTGGCCAACCACCTCAAGTAACCAGCCAGACCCCTGCTGTATGCAGCGTCTCGGGCGTCACAGTAACGGTTGTTTCGGCAGGCACTTGCACGGTTCAAATCAGCCAGCCAGGCAACTCGAACTTCTCGCCGGCAGATCCCGTAATCAAGAGTTTCCAGGTGAATGTCAAAATAGAGGTGCCTGTTCTAGTGCCGGCGAGCCCGGGTCTTGCACCAACTCTTGAACTGGGTGTTCCGGTGCCAAGCCTGCAGGTGACTTCCAATAGTGGTGGTCAGGCCACCTACACGATCAGCCCCGCCTTACCAGCAGGACTGACTCTAGACTCTGCTACCGGATTGATAACCGGAACTCCTGGAGCGCTCCTTGCGGCAACTACCTTTACGCTCACTGCCACTAACGGTTCGGGCTCTAGCTCCGTCACGTTCTCTTTGACAGTCCAGAAACGTTCGCAAAGCATCGCTCTAGTTCCGATTGGCTCGGTCACCTACGGTGACCCGGACCTTGCACTAAGCGCAACAGCTACTTCCGGTTTGCCAGTAACGGTCACTTCTAGCAACAGTTCCATTATCAAAGTAGGCATCGATGGAATGCTCCAAATAGCAGGAGCCGGGCGAGTAACAATTACAGTTAGGCAAGACGGCGATTCGACCTTTGCCGCAGCCCCGGTGCAGACATTCCAGTTAGTAGTTGCGCCAAAGACTCTGACTGTTTTGGGCTTGAATGCGATTGTTTCGGTTTCGGGAACTGTTGTGTTCATCGGTGGTCACCTGCAGGGCCTTGTGCCTGGCGATGAGGTTCAAGTGGGTTACAACGGGGTGTCCGGTGTGTACCGAAACTCGGTCTTGAACACTTCTGGCTTGTTTGGGCTCACTGGTTCGGAGGCCGCTAACTATGTGTTGATCCAACCAACAGAAATTTCGATCACAAACCAAACCAACCCGGTTTCCGCCCCGTGGCCAACCTTGGTCTCTCAGCC
>CAIYOE010000157.1 GCA_903927775.1 uncultured Micrococcales bacterium
CCCGCGCCAAGGCACACCGCCAGACCGATCAAGCCAGGGTCTGCAAACGTCGCCCTGACATCGATGTTGGATCCCAACAAAACAAAAAATACTGGCGCAAAAAAGCCTTCGGAAACCGCAAATAATTGCTTAGCCAACCGGTGCGGCGTGCCATTTGCAGCGATGGCCAAACCAAGGCCGAAACCAGCCAGCATGATTGTGACTGTGACACTCTGAGCCAAGCCGATGAGTGCCAGCAACAGAATGAGGCTAACTCGAAGTTCCAGCCCAAAATGTCGCTCCGCCGAGACGTTGCGCATTTCTTTCCAACGGCCGCTTTTGTTCGCCCATCGAAGTAAAAAGAAAATCACCACCGCAGCCAGAGACATGATTCCAACACCCAATGCTTCTTTCGCAAAAGCGGTGGGGTCTTGCACCAGCGGCAGCAGCAGGATAGCCAGCAGGTCAGCTATGGTAACCTGCAGCAAAACAGATCCGGGAGTGTGAAATCCCTCGATTTGCTGAACAGCTGGCAGGAAAACCGCAGCTGAGCTAGATACCAAAAGCACAAACACCAAACCGAACAGGGCTGGCAGGTGCAGGACATTCACGATCAGAGCACTCAGCGCCAGCGCCATCGCTGCAGAAATCAGCACGTTACGGGCTGCTCTGAACAGGTCTTTCTTTGAGAAAAAACGAGTCAGGTCAATGTGGCTCGCGGTAATCATCATCACTAGAGCGAAACCGATTTGAGAAATAAGTTCCAGGCTTGGCAGGTTTGGCCTAATGAGTCCAAGAACGGATTGACCGAAAACTACGCCTATCAACAACTCGCCCACCGCAACGGGTATCGCAACCCTTCTGGGCAGTGCCAAAAAGGGGCCAGCCAGGCCCAACAGCAAGACCAGAGCAAGTTGTGACATGGGAACAGTTTGGCATACCGACCTCATAGACTGTATTTACCTAGGTAACTAAATCTTTCCGGAGGAATTTTGCACGCTCTATCTCGCCTATCGTTAGCTAATCGCTCGGTAGTAGCACTGATTACCGTCATCGTGGCCATCTTTGGCTTCATCTCGCTCGGATCACTTCGCCAAGAGCTCTTCCCCTCCATCGAGGTCCCACAGGCCGCGATTGTTACCGCCTACCCTGGTGCATCGCCAACCGTGGTCGACAGCCAGGTCAGTGTTCCTATCGAAAACGCCGTGCGCACCTTGGATGGCGTGTCCTCCACCAGCACCACTTCGCAATCAAATCTGAGCGTTGTGCGTGTTTCGTTCGACTATGGCACCACCACCGCCCAGGTGAAAGAGCGCGTAAGTGCAGCACTGGCAGGATTGAGCGGGCTTCCGAGCGGAGTTACGCCCCAGCAGATTTCCGGAAGCCTAGACAGTATTCCAATTGTGGTTTTGGGTGTTTCGTCGAACTCAGGTAACAACAGTGCACTAAGCAAGATAATCTCAGATGTCGCCACCCCGATGCTCACCCCAATTGCCGGTGTCCGCGATGTCACGATTAGTGGAATCACCACCAAGCGAATCAACCTCACTCTGAACCAAAAGGTTTTGACCGCCAACGGTCTCACCCAGCAATCGATTGTTTCGGCACTCCAGGCCAACGGTTTCGTGGTTCCTGCGGGAACTATCAACGATGCTGCGGGCCAGCTGAGCGTGCAGGTCGGTACACCGGTTGAGTCGCTTGTAGAGTTCAAGAGCCTGCCACTTATTAGCACTAGCACCACCACCAGTTACGGTTCTGGTTCCTCGCTCGCTTCGCTATTCGGTCAGGGCGCCTCGGCTTCCGGTGCTTCGGGCTTCCCATCCGGTGCAGGCGCAGGCATGGGGGCGGGTAGCTCGTCGGGCGCAGCTGCCGGTGCGGGCAGTGGATTCCCAACCGGTGCTGGATCCGCAGCGGGGGCAGGCGCAACCGCCGGAGCGTCTGGAACCCCAACTATTCCAACGCCTACCCCAACCGTTAGCACCAGCATTAAGGTGCTTACAGTTGGCCAGGTTGCCAAGGTTGAACTGGTAGACGCCCCAGACGCGTCGATTGCACGTGTAAACGGCAAGGCGGCACTAAGCATTTCGCTTACCAAGACCACCGATGGAAACACCGTTTCCGTCAGCCACGCGGTTCAGGCTCTGATTCCAGACCTGACCAAGAAGCTCGGTGCGGTAAAGATCACCACAACCTTCGACCAGGCACCATACGTAGAGAAGTCGCTGAACGATCTGAACCGCGAAGGCCTTTTGGGTCTCGGGTTTGCCATCGTTGTTATCTTGCTTTTCCTACTCTCGGTTCGCAGCACTCTGGTAACCGCTATCAGCATTCCAACCTCGATTCTGATCACCTTTATCGGCTTGAACGTCACCGGTTACTCGCTAAACCTCTTCACCCTTAGCGCTCTGACAATCGCGATTGGTCGAGTGGTTGACGACTCGATCGTGGTAATCGAAAACATCAACCGACACCTCAGCTACGGCGAGACCAAGGTTCAGGCGATCCAGAATGCCGTCCGCGAAGTTGCTGGTGCCGTAACCGCTGCCACAATAACCACCGTTGCAGTGTTCCTTCCTATCGCTTTGGTTGGCGGACTCGTGGGCCAGCTCTTCCGTCCATTCGCGTTCACCTTCGCCATCGCCTTGGGTGCCTCGCTTTTGGTCTCATTGACCATCGTCCCTGTTTTGGCTTACTGGTTCCTCAAGGCTTCCAACAAGTCTGAAACCACCGATGAGGCCACCGAGCGATCGGGCATCGATGCCGCGCGAGACTCCGAAGAGGAAAAAGAGCGTAAGAGCTGGCTGCAGCGCGGATACCTTCCGATTCTGCGCACCACTCAGGCTCACCCGGCTTGGACTCTGGTATCAGCGGCCTTGGTTTTGATCCTTACTTTTGGCCTGGTTCCTTTGCTAAAAACCAACTTCATCGGAAACAGCGATTCCAACTCGGTATCGTTCACTCAAGATGTTCCAGCTAGTTTCAGCCTGCACCAGAAGGACTTAGCCGCGGCCAAGTTCGAGAAAATCCTTCTGGCCGAGAAAGATGTCAAGGTTGTTCAAACCTCGATTGGTTCGAACGGTGACGGCCGCGTGGCATTCGGTGCCAGCGCAGGCGGAATCCAGATTCAAATCACTACCAAAGAAGGAATCGACCAACTCGCACTACAGAAGCGCGTGCTAGATGCTGCGGCTGCCGATTCCAGCATGGGTACCGTAAAGATTCAGCAGGGCGGCAGCTTTGGCTCCACCGGAACCATCGATGTAAAGGTCACGGCAACCAACGACACCAACCTGAAGGCTGGTATCGCGGCGGTTTCTGCGGCGGTCAAGGGCACCAAGAACGTGTCCGAGATCACCAACTCGCTATCGACCGCTCAACGCACCCTGGAAGTCAAGGTAGACCGCATGAAGGCGGCCAAGCTCGGACTCACCGAGGTAACTGTTAGCGGGATCGTTGCTTCGGCTCTGACTCCGTCGTCGATCGGCAAGTTGAACATTCAAAACGTTTCAACCCCCATCTATGTGGTCAAAACCGACACCCCAAAGACCGTGGCTGCAATCCGCAAGATTCAGATTCCATCGATGACGGGAGCAGTGGCGCTGTCCAAGATCGCAAGCATCAATGAGGTCATGGTTCCAACCAGCGTGACCAGCGAAAAGGGCAGCCGCACCGCTACTGTCTCGCTAAAACCTGTTGGCGACAACACCGGTGCAATCACCATGGATGTCACCAAGAGGCTAACCAAGGTAAACATGCCGGCGGGAACTTCTTACAGCCTGGGTGGAGTGAGCAAGGACCAGGCCGACTCGTTTGCACAACTTGGGTTGGCATTGTTGGCCGCAGTAGCGATCGTGTACCTGGTTATGGTTGCAACCTTCCGTAGCCTGCTCCAACCGATTCTGCTGCTAACCTCGATTCCATTCGCGGCTACCGGTGCTTTTGTTGCCTTGTTGGTGACCGACACCGCACTTGGTGTTCCAGCTCTAATTGGAATGCTGCTGCTGGTAGGAATCGTGGTCACCAATGCAATCGTGCTTATCGACCTGATGAACCAGTACCGCGAAACCGGCATGTCGGTTAAGGAGTCGATCTTCAACGGAGCACGTCAGCGCCTTCGCCCGATTCTGATGACGGCACTGGCGACCATCTTTGCCCTTACCCCGATGGCCCTGGGCATCGGAGGCGGAGGTGGCTTTATTAGCAAGCCATTGGCAGTTGTAGTTATCGGAGGTTTGTTCTCGTCAACCGTGCTGACTCTGGTGATCGTGCCGGTGCTTTACTGGTTGGCTGCTGGTCGAGGCGAGCGCAAGGCTACCAAGGCGGCAAAGGCTGCAGCGAAAGCGACCGTAGCCGCTTAGCAAGAATACTTCAAAGTAAACTAGGGAGGCTGCCGGAATGTCGGTGGCCTCCCCTAGTTTTTGGTTGTGATTGATATTTCTTCAAACCTTGTTTGGATCGACTGCGAGATGACAGGTCTTGACCCAGAAAAAGACTGTTTGGTCGAGGTTGCGGTTGTTGTCACGAACGACCAGCTTGAGGTCCTGGATTCTGGCCTAGAGGTAGTCATTAGGCCTCGGCCAGACTCACTGGCAAACATGAACGACTTTGTACGCAACATGCACACCGCCAGCGGTCTAATCAATGAGTTCGACAATGGACTGGATTTAGCCGATGCTGAGCAGGTGATTCTGGAATACGTTAAGCGCTTTGTGCCAAACGCCAAGGATGCACCACTGGCTGGCAACACCATAGGTACAGACCGAATGTTCCTGAACCGCTACATGCCAAACCTGGACCAGCACCTGCATTATCGAAACATCGATGTGAGCAGCATCAAAGAGTTGAGTAGACGCTGGTACCCGCGCGTTTATTTCCAAATGCCAAAGAAGAGCGGCAATCACCGCGCTCTAGCCGACATCATCGAGTCGATCACAGAACTCAAGTATTACCGTGAGGCAGTATTTGTTCCGCTTCCGGGCCCAACATCAGAGGAAGCACTAGCGGCTGCGGTGAAGGCTTCGCAAAACTAACCGCGGTGGCTGGTATGCCCACCGTGCAGGTCTAGGTTGCAAACCCAAATACTGATAGAATCTACAGGTTGTTGTGCCTCGGCACTTCACATGGTGGGTATAGCTCAGCTGGTAGAGCACCTGGTTGTGGTCCAGGGGGTCGCGGGTTCAAGTCCCGTTACTCACCCGAGCAAGGTCAAACATGACTGACGTCATGTTTGGGCTCTGCGAGCCTCAGTTTGTCATCAAGGCAAACTGAGGTTTTGCTTTAAGGCCGGGAAGGCCATGTTTGGGCTCTGCGAGCCTGTCATCAAGGCAAACTGAGGTTTTGCTTTAAATGAAAAAGCCCGAGCATTGCTCGGGCTCTTTCATTTATCTAGTCTTACTGGTTTGCCTTGGCAATTAGCAGTTCACGAACGCGCGCAGCATCTGCGGAGCCCTTCATGGCCTTCATAACTGCACCGATTACAGCACCCGCAGCCTGCATGCGACCCTCGCGGATTGCATCCAGCACGTCTGGCTGAGTGGCCAGTGCCGCATCGATTGCGGCAATAAGGGCACCGTCATCGCTGACTACTTCTAGTCCACGAGCGGCAACCACTGCGGCAGGTGAACCCTCGCCTGCTAGAACGTAGGTCAGGACCTCTCTAGCCAAGCGGTCGTTGATTTTGCCAGCGTCAACCAAAACTGCAAGTTCGGCCACATCGGCCGGAGTGATTGCCAGTTCGCTGATGTCCTTGTCTTCGGCATTGGCCAAACGGGCAATCTCGCCAGTCCACCACTTGCGGGCAGCCTGAGGCTTGGCTCCGGCGGCAACGGTTTCCTCGATCTGGTCTAGTAGACCCGAGTTCACAACATCGCGGAATTCAAGGTCCTGGAAAGCCCACTCGGCCTGCAGACGCTTGCGGCGATCTGCTGGCTTTTCTGGCAATGCAGCACGCAGGCGCTCGATTAGCTCGTGCGAAGGCTGCACCGGAACCAGGTCTGGCTCGGGGAAGTAACGGTAGTCGTCGGCGTCTGACTTGGGACGACCGGAGCTGGTCGAACCCTTGTCCTCATGCCAGTGACGGGTTTCCTGGGTGATGGTTCCGCCCTTGGCCAGGATGGCAGCCTGGCGCTGGATCTCGTAGCGAACAGCACGCTCAATCGAACGAAGCGAGTTAACGTTCTTGGTCTCGGTACGGGTTCCGAGCTTGGCCTGGCCGTGCGGGCGAAGCGAAACGTTTGCGTCGCAACGAACGTTTCCGCGCTCCATGCGGGCGTCGGATACATCAAGGCCCTTCACGATCTCGCGAATGTAGCGAACGTAGGCGGCTGCCAATTCTGGCGCTTCGTCTCCCGCGCCGTAAATCGGCTTGGTAACAATCTCTACTAGGGGCACACCGGCACGGTTGTAGTCGACTAGCGAATACTCGGCACCTTGAATTCGACCGGTATTTCCACCGATGTGGGTGAGCTTTCCGGCGTCTTCTTCCATGTGCGCACGCTCGATGGCAACGGTGAATACCTTGCCACTAGGCACCTCAACGTCTAGTGATCCCTCGAAGGCGATCGGTTCGTCGTACTGGGAGGTCTGGAAGTTCTTGGCCAGGTCTGGGTAGAAGTAGTTCTTACGAGCAAAACGTCCGTTCGGCGCAATGGAGCAATCGAGAGCCAATCCGATGCTGATCGAGTTCTCTACCGCACGCTTGTTTACGGCTGGTAGCGATCCAGGCAGACCCAAACAGATTGGGCAGACGTTAGTGTTTGGTTCGTCTCCAAATGAGTTGGCGCAACCGCAGAACATCTTGGTCTTGGTGTTCAACTCAATGTGGACCTCAAGACCAATGACAACTTCGAACTGCTCGAGCGCCTTGGCGTAGTCCATTAGTTCGGCTTTAGCCATTATTTGGCCTCCTCAAAAGCGGCTACCAGCGCGTCTAGATCTGGTGCGTCGGCCATCTGGGTCTTGCCCCACTTGGACTCCAACAAACCTTCTAGAACAGCACCGACGTGGTACAGACGAGCATCCTCCATGGCTGGAGCCAAGAACTGCACACCAACTGGAAGGCCGTCTTCGTCTGCCAATCCCATAGGGATCGAAATACCTGGGATGCCCGCAAGGTTGGCGGGAATAGTAGCAATGTCGTTTAGGTACATGGCTAGCGGGTCTTCTGCCTTCTCGCCGAACTTGAACGCAGTGGTTGGCGCGGTTGGCGAAATCAGCACATCGGCCGCTTCAAACGCGCGGGCGAAGTCACGCTGAATCAGTGTGCGAACCTTCTGAGCCGCTCCGTAGAAATCATCGATGTGTCCACTGCTGAGCGCATAGGTTCCAAGGATGATTCGACGCTTTACCTCCGGACCGAAACCGGCCTCGCGGGTGGCAGCCATGACGCGTTCGATGGTCGGGTTGCCATCCGGGGTGACACGCATACCGAATCGGACCGAGTCGAACTTGGCCAGGTTACTGCTGGCCTCGGCTGGCAGGATCAGATAGTAAGCAGCGATCGCGTACTCAAAACTTGGGCAGTCGACCTCAACGATTTCGGCGCCCGCCGCCTTTAGGACCTCAAGGGTTTCATTGAATCGGTTAGCCACACCCTGCTGGAAGCCAGCCCCGGAAAGCTGCTTGATAACACCAACGCGCATTCCCTTGATGCCGGTGCGCTTTGCGGCCTCGGTCATACTGCCAAGTGATTCAGGCAGCGAAGTGCTGTCGTGGCCGTCGTGGCCGGCGATTACGTCTTGCAACAAAGCTGAG
>CAIYOE010000158.1 GCA_903927775.1 uncultured Micrococcales bacterium
AGCGCAGAAATACGTAAAGAAACCTGCGGTTATTTTAGCAGGATGCCCGCAAGAATGATTCCCGTAATGGCTCCGCTTACCGGCAAAACCAGGTTCAACAGGACATTCAGATATCCATCGCGACGCCTATTTTGGGTCATCAATGCCACAGTTTGCCCCGCCCAAGAACTGAATGTCGACAAACCCCCTGCAAAACCAGTGGCGAAGACAGTGGCCCAGAAGGCGCTCTGGGCATCGCCCGAGGTCAGATTGTTTCCTATGCAAAACCCCACCACAGCCGAAGCCACAGTGTTGGCGACGAGGATTCCCCAGGGCAATGTTTTCTGCCAACCAGAGAGTACGAAACGAACCACCGATCCCAGACCGCCAAGAACGGCAACCGCCACAGCAAGCCACATTGTGTTACTCACCAGGGAACGCTCCTGAACCAGCCCTATAGCCACCGAGGTAAGCAAAGATACCGAACACAAACTGCGCCAGAAGGTAACTTATCGCTAAAACTCCCTGCGTACTTCCGGCCAGAAGAACAAAAGACATGGCAAGCCCGCTCATGGTGGTAAAGCCGCCGGCAAAACCAGCACCCCAGAATTGGGCAACGCTTGCGCCGGTAAATCTAGGTTTAGCGGCTGCTGCCGAACCGTTGATCCAGCCTAGGAAGGCCGCGCCTAAAAGGTTAACCAGCGCAAGGGCAATCAGGTTATCCAAAACCTCGCCGATCAAGAAGCGCAGCAATGACCCAAGTGCGCCACCTGCGAAAACCAGCAGCATCGACTTTGCGGTCAGTTTCATGAAAGCGCTGCTACTCGTGTTCGTCGGGGTTCTTGGTAGATGCCACGCGCTGCACCAGGTTGGCGCCGAACCGGTGACGACGCTTGGCGGGGCGCAAGTTGTCGCCACGACGCGAATCACCTGGCAACGGACGACGCTCGAACAGGTTCACCTTGTCGGCGCTCTCTAGACGCCAAGGCACCAGAGTCACCATCACGCCGCGAACGTACATGAGCTGCTTACGGATTCGATTTGCGCGGTGGTTGTGCAATACGTGCTCCCACCAGTGACCCACCACGTACTTTGGTAGGTAAACGCTGATGCGCTCCGAGCCGTTCATGTCGCGGTGCTTGGTCAGGTACTCGATTAGCGGGTTCGCAAACTCGCGATAAGGCGAGTCGATGATGCGCAACGGTACTTCGATTCCGTAGGCACGCCATTCCTTTTCGAACTCAATAGCGCGTTCTGGGTCAACCGCAACGTGAACTACGTCTAGCTTGGTGTGGCGGCTGCTTAGCGCGTAGTCCAGAGCCTTTAGCTGTGGCTTGTTGAGCTTGTCCATCATTACAACGGCGTAGTCACCCTTGCTGCCGAATACGGTCTTGTCGTCTAGTGCGATTTCCTTCTGCACTTCGTTGTAGTAGCGCTTGGTGTTGTACATAACCCAGTAGAGCACCGGCATGATGATGAATACCAACCAGGCACCGTGAGTGAATTTGGTGATGGTCACAATAATCAAAACGGTGGCGGTCAAGATTGCACCGAAACCATTGATGGCCAAACCGCTGTTAGCG
>CAIYOE010000159.1 GCA_903927775.1 uncultured Micrococcales bacterium
ACTGGCGCCGATACCGTCATCGCAGATACTGAACTGGCGCCTAGCCAGCGACGCGCGCTGGAGGACGTTGTCAAGGTAAAGGTTATTGATCGCACCGCGGTGATTCTAGACATCTTTGCCCAGCACGCCAAGAGTCGGGAGGGCAAGGCTCAGGTCGAGCTTGCTCAGCTGCAGTACCTGTTACCGCGCCTGCGTGGTTGGGGTGAATCCATGAGCCGTCAGGCCGGTGGACAGGCCGCCGGTGGTGTGGGTATGGGCTCTCGTGGTCCTGGCGAGACCAAAATCGAACTCGATCGTCGTCGAATCAACACCCGGGTTTCTAAACTCAAGAAGCAAATCGAGGAGATGCTGCCGGCGCGTGAGACCAAACGCGCAAATCGTAAGCGCACCCAGATTCCAAGTGTGGCAATTGCCGGCTACACCAACGCGGGCAAATCATCGCTGCTGAACCGAATCACCAAGGCTGGTGTGCTGGTGGAAAACGCTTTGTTCGCAACCCTAGATCCAACCGTTCGTCAAACCGCAACCCCCGATGGTCGCCAGTACACAATCGCCGACACCGTTGGCTTTGTCAGAAACCTGCCGCACCAGTTGGTGGAGGCTTTCCGCAGCACACTGGAGGAAATCGGCGACGCCGATCTAATTCTGCACGTCGTGGATGCCTCGCACCCGGATCCAGCCGGGCAAATCGCCACTGTTCGAGACGTGATTGGCGAGGTTGGTGCCAGAAACGTGCCAGAGCTGATCGTTTTCAACAAGATTGACCTAGCCGATCAAACTCAGCGCATGGCGCTTCGAGGCATGGAGCCAGACTCCATTGAGGTTTCGTCGCGCACGGGCGAGGGGCTGGAGGAACTGCTGGAGCAGATTTCTCGTCGGCTGCCTCGGCCAGACGTGCTCACCGAAAGCCTGATTCCTTATGACCGAGGCGACTTGGTTAGCAAGCTTCACCTGAATAGCCGCATTCTGAAACTCGAGTACCGCGAGGGCGGAACCTACGTTCAGGCGTATGTGAAGCCAGACCTAGCCAACGAGCTCGAGCGCTTTATGTTTCACAGTTAGCACTAAAGAGAGCGCAGAACCGCTACAACCTTGCCCATGATCTGCGCTTCATCGCCAAGGATTGGCTCGTAGTTTGAGTTTCTTGGTAGCAGCCAGGTGTGGCCGTCGCGCTGCTTGAAAGTCTTTACCGTTGCCGAATCATCTAGCAAAGCCGCGACGATGTCTCCGTTTTCTGCGGTCTTCTGAATGCGAACTGCAACCATGTCGTCTTCGCAAATCGCGGCGTCGATCATGGAATCACCCTTGACCTTGAGCAAGAAGATGTCGCCCTTGCCTACCAGGCTCTCCGGGAGCGTCATCCATTCATCGATGTTTTGTTCAGCCAGGATTGGCCCACCGGCCGCGATTCGACCAACCAGTGGAACCCGCACAAACTTGCCAATGTGCACATTGGACTCGGCCGCGGCCTCTTGTTCTTGCTGGTGGCGGCTGCCCTGGTCCGAGAAGCTGATGCCTCTGGATACGTTGTCGATTTGATCCAGCCAGCCCATGTTCTTTAGCTGATCGATCTGATACTTTGCGCTGGCCACGCTCTTGAGGCCAACCGCCTCGGCGATTTCGCGCAATGTCGGGGGCATGTCGTTCTCTTGCTTGAGGCGACGAATCGCTTCTAGTACTTGCCTTTGGCGGTCGCTCAACTGGCTTTCGTCCATGACCTGCCCCTTTCACCGAACCCGATTTCAAACCTGGCACCGATGAATGTCGGTGGTCGGCACTTGAATACAAGAAGAACCTTTTATCGAAACTTTATTCGCATTTTTAGCCAAAATCAAACAGATTTACTAAAAAGTTGAATAAAAGTGTTGACAAGATGTCCTACCTCGCAAGTAATCTATAAATAAGCGAACAGATGTTCGAAACAGATGTTCGAAACAGGCACTATTGAAAGGCACCAAGATGAGCGCAAATGTTCTAGCTGCAAGCCAGCCACGTTACCGCCTCAGCCGCAAGGCACGTCTATTCCGTACCGCCATTCTTTTGGCCCTGGTTATCACTCTGGTCAACCAGGTTGGTCAGTGGCAGTCGGCACAGGCGACCAGCCACGGCGCCAGTGCCTCTGTCATCAAATCCAGTACTCACTACGTATCGGTTCGCGCCGGTCAGTCGCTTTGGAGCCTGGCCACAATCTACGCTCCAAACACCGACCCAAGAGACTGGATCGCCACCGTCGCCACCATGAACCAGTTGACCTCGGTCGATGTCGTGCCTGGCCAGCGCATCGCTATTCCTAGCAACTAGCAAGCTAGGTTGCAAGAGGGCCATTCCTAGCAACTAGCAAGCTAGGTTGCAAGCGACAATTCCTAGCAACTGGGGGATGCGTCTCAAGTAACCTTGAGTTGTGACTCAGCTTTCAGATCTCCCGCTCAGAGACGACCTTGTGGGTCGGCAGCCATACGGCGCCCCTCAGCTCTCAGTTTCAGTTGCTCTAAACGTCAACGAGAACACTCACCGCATTCCAGAAGATGTAGCGGTAGACATAATCTCGAGGCTTGCCGCGGCAGTTCTTGAAATAAACCGTTACCCGGATCGTGAATTCACTGGACTCCGCCTCGCACTTTCCAACTACATCCAGCGCGGAATCAGGCCAGAGCAAATCTGGGCTGCCAATGGTTCAAACGAGGTCCTGCAGCACATTTTTCAGGCCTTCGGCGGACCAGGTCGCTCGGCGCTGAGTTTCACCCCCACCTACAGCATGTACCCGTTGCTTGCCGAGGGGACGGGAACCGGCTACATCGCTATTCCAAGAGGCGAAAGATTCGCTCTAACTCCAGAGCAGATTTCAGCGGCCATTCTGGAGCATAGGCCCGCCATTACCATTTTGTGTAGTCCAAACAACCCAACTGGCACTCCGTTGGGCATCGACTGCGTCGTCGCTGCCTATCAGGCCGTAGAAAGCTTCAACGGAATCTTGGTTGTAGACGAGGCCTACGCCGAGTTCGCCCACGACACTGACATCACTGCCCTCAATCTCTTAGAGGGCCGCCCTAACCTTTTGGTGAGTCGGACCATGAGCAAGGCTTTCGCCTTCGCGGGTGCCCGAGTGGGTTACCTAGCTGCCGATCCCGCCGTGATCGACGCACTGCGGCTAGTTCGCCTTCCTTATCACCTGAGCGCTTTCACCCAAGCTGCTGCCGAGGCCGCCCTGGCTCACAGTAAGCAGCTGCTGGCCAACGTAGACGACATTCGGGCTCAGCGCGATCGCATTGTTACCGAGTTGCGCTCCCTTGGGTTGGATGCCTTTGAAAGCGATGCCAACTTTGTCCTGTTTGGCGGATTGGGTGATAACGACAAAATCTGGCGTCAACTTTTGGACCAAGGCGTGCTTATTAGGAATGTTGGTATCCCGGGAACCCTGCGCGTAACCGCGGGAACCGCTGCCGAGACCACCGCGTTCCTCA
>CAIYOE010000160.1 GCA_903927775.1 uncultured Micrococcales bacterium
CCATCGCGGTTAATCAAGACCGAGACCAACGTGGTTTTGGGCTACAGTTTTGCCAATCAAAGCCGAGTAGAGCTTACTTTCGACCAGATTCGCTCAGGTTTAGTGCGTGTGAACGTGGTGCACGAACACCTGCACAGCACCGATGAGCTCGCCTGGGCGCAGCACTATTGGCAAATGTTGCTAGACAGCCTTTACAGCCGCTTGCTTTGCGAGCCGGTCCACGCGGCCATTGCCTTTGGCAAGATAAACCTGTTTTTTGCTGTCGGTCCTCTGCAAGAGGACGGCTACCATCAGGTTGCCAGTTTGTACCAGAGCGTAAATCTGCGAGAAACCGTGATTGCCGAGTTGGCGCCGGATTGGCAGGTAACCACCAGTGGCAGCCTTAGCGCAGAGCAACTAGCCGAGGTACCAACCGATAAAAAGAATCTGGTGGTCAAGGCGGCCAAGGCACTAGCCAAAACTGGAAAGTTCAAGAAGGCGCCAAAGCTCCAGTTTTGGGTTCACAAGCACGTTCCGGTTGCCGGTGGAATGGGTGGCGGTTCAGCAGATGCCGCTGCCGCCATGTTGGCAGCCGCCTCGGTTTGGGCGCTTGCAGACTATCAAGGCGACTTGATTCCCGCCGGTTCCAAAGTTGGTGCAGACGTTCCTTTCGCATTGATGGGCGGAGCAGCTATCGGCATGGGAACCGGACACGAACTCACCGGGTTAGCCCAAGCCAGCAAGCTTCATTGGGTACTCGTGCCAAACGAGTTCGGCCTGAGTACGCCTCTGGTGTTTGCGGAGCTCGACCGAATGCGACAGGCTCAAGGTCGCAATCCATCAAGGGTGGCCCAGGCCAAGATCAACGCGAGCCTTGTAAAGGCTCTAAAAGCCGGGGCTTCGGCCGAGGAAATCGCGCCGATGCTGCACAACGACCTGCAGGAAGCTGCCGTTAGCCTGCGACCTGAACTGCAGGAAATCTTGAATCTGGCCGACAAAGTCTTCGCTCTAAAGGCAATAATCTCGGGTTCCGGCCCAACCATCGCAATGCTTGCACGCGATGCCAACGACGCAATCGCAATCGCAAGTCGACTGCGCACCTATGGTCAGCAGGCCATCGTCACTTCATCGCCGGCCGGTGCCGCGCAACTAGTTCTTTAGAAAGCAGCACATGGCTCACTTACTTGGCGCAGAAGCAATCCGCCACGATTTCCCGACCAAAACCGTCTTCAAGGGCATCACGATTGGTGTGAACGAAGGCGACCGCATTGGAATCGTTGGTAAAAACGGCGATGGCAAGTCCACCCTCCTCAAGGTCCTGGCAAAGCGCCTGGTCACCGACAGCGGGCGCGTGACTCAACGCAGCGGACTCACCATTGGCATGTTAGACCAGATGGATGTGCTGGACCAAAACATGACCGTGGGTCAGGCCGTGGTGGGCGACCGCATGGAACACGAGTGGGCTGGCGATGCAAAGGTCCGCGATGTGATCGCCGGTTTGGTGAATGACCTGGAGTGGGAAAAGACCATCGGTGAACTTTCCGGTGGGCAAAAACGCCGAGTTGCACTTGCCGCGCTGCTTACCCGCGATTACGACATCATCATGCTCGACGAGCCAACCAACCACCTGGACATCGAGGGTGTGGCCTGGCTTGCTCAGCACCTAAAGCAGCGATGGCCGGCAACCGCAGGTGGACTGATTGTGGTCACCCACGACCGTTGGTTCCTAGACGAAGTTTGCAACCTCACCTGGGAAATCCACGATGGAATCCTTGACCCGTTCGAGGGTGGCTACGCCGCCTATATTTTGCAACGCACCGAGCGCGACCGTTCGGCCGCGGCTTCTGAGGCACGCCGACAGAACCTGCTGCGCAAGGAGCTGGCGTGGCTTCGCCGCGGTGCACCAGCCCGAACCACCAAGCCGAAATTCCGCATCGATGCTGCCAACGAACTGATTGCCAACGAGCCACCTCCGCGCGACCAAATCACCCTCAAGAAGATGGCTACCCAGCGCCTTGGTAAAGACGTAGTGGACATGGAAGACATGTC
The DNA here is from genome assembly GCA_903927775.1 of uncultured Micrococcales bacterium. Lineage (GTDB taxonomy): Bacteria > Actinomycetota > Actinomycetes > Actinomycetales > Microbacteriaceae > Rhodoluna. The sequence continues at coordinate 2,029 of CAIYOE010000160.1, forward strand.
CTACGACATCCCTGGTCGCAATCTGCTGCACAACATCACCTGGCGTCTCGGCCCTGGCGATCGAATCGGTTTGGTCGGCGTGAACGGTGCCGGCAAAACCACTTTGCTGCGCCTACTATCGGG
>CAIYOE010000161.1 GCA_903927775.1 uncultured Micrococcales bacterium
GAGCGAAACGCTATCGAATCATTTATGTCCAACGATGGCGACCTCGACGAAGTCCTGGGTAAGACTGTGCGCTTGTTGTCATCGCTAACGAACCAGATGGCCGTGCTTCAGTATCCAAGCCTTGGCAAAGCAATGATTCGATCGGTAGAGACCGTGCCGGTATCGGAAACCAAGGTTCTGCTCATATTGGTCACCGACTCAAACCGCATTCAACAGCACATTTTGGACCTGGGTTCAACCTACGATCCGATTTTCCTTGGTGAGTTGCGTGCCAAGCTGATGACACTTCTCGCGGGGATTCCTCTGACGGAGGTTGCCCGCGCACTCGAGAGTTTCGAGGCCAGCTTTGCTCCCGACCGCCGCGCCATAACGGTGCAGTTCGCCGCGAGCGTTCTAGACCTAGTCGATGCCAACCGAAGCGAGAAAATCATCGTCTCCGGTACCGCTAACCTGGCCAGACGCGAATCCGAGTTGGGCGGCAACATCACATCCATGTTGGAGGCCATTGAGCAACAGGTAGTCATGCTCAAACTCATAAACGAGCTTCAGGAAGAACAAACCGGCGTCTCGGTACGAATCGGACGCGAAAACCAGTTGGATTCCTTTGCAAACACCTCTGTGGTGGTTGGCGCATATCAAAACGAGGCGGCCGAGGTTGCCAAACTCGGAGTTATCGGGCCGACTCGAATGGACTACTCAACGAACATCGCTGCGGTTGGTGCCGTAGCCAGATATTTGACCAAACTGCTGGGCAACTAGCGGCGGAACTAAGGAAACAAAGAGTTGGCAGATCACTACGAGGTTCTTGGCGTTTCGCGCCAGGCAACCACCGATGAAATCAAGAAGGCGTATCGCAAGCTGGCACGAGAACTGCACCCGGATGTGAATCCGTCTGACGAAGGCCAAGAGCGATTCAAGCTGGTTACCCACGCGTACGAGGTGCTCAGCGATGAAAACCAGCGCCGCAACTACGACATGGGCGGTCAGAACCAGGGCTTTGGTGGGTCAAACTTTGGTTTTGGTGATATCTTCGACACTTTCTTTGGCGGCGGTGGCCAGCGCGGCCCTCGCTCACGCGCCGAGCACGGTCAAGACGCCCTGCTCAAGGTGGAACTCACCCTTCAGGAAGTCACCTTTGGTGTTGCAAAGTCGCTGGAAATCGACACAGCGGTTCTCTGCACCACCTGTAACGGAACCACCTGCCGCCCAGGAACTTCGCCAAAGACCTGCGACATCTGTCGCGGATCGGGTCAGGTACAACGCGAAGTTCGCTCGCTCTTGGGAAACATTGTTACCAGCCAGCCTTGTAACGCCTGTAAGGGTTACGGCCAGGTCATTCCAGAGCCATGCTTGGATTGCCGTGGCCAGGGTCGAGTCCGTGCTCGCCGAAACCTTGACCTAAACATCCCTGCCGGAGTAGAAGACGGACTGCGCCTTCAACTTGCCGGCCAAGGTGAGGTCGGTTTTGGCGGAGGGCCAAACGGCGACCTTTACGTGGACATTTTGGTCAAGAACGACGAAGTCTTTGGTCGTCGTTCCGATGACCTCACATGCACTCTAGAAGTGCCGTTGCACGATGCCGCGCTTGGTCGTCACACCACCATCGAGACCTTCGATGGTCCACTCGAACTAGCAGTCGAAGCCGGGGTTCAAACGGGCGACGTCATCACTATCAAGGGCAAGGGCATCACGCACCTGCGAGGCAGTGGTCGAGGCGACCTTTTGGTGACTATCCAGGTGCTGACTCCATCGAAGTTGGATTCCAAGGAGCGCGAGTTATTCCGTCAGTTGGCCGATTTGCGCAAAAACGACAAAATCGGGCTCAAGCGACACACCACCGGATTCTTTGGCAAGAGTAAGAAGCGCTAATGGTGCTTCCGCTGTTTCAGCACGCGCTTTCGCCTAGGCCAGCCGTTGGCGATGTGGTTTTGCTGGCTGGCGCGGAGGCAAAGCACGCCGTCTCGGTTCGCCGAATGCGAGTTGGCGAGGGAATCCAGCTGGCCGATGGTCAGGGATTCAGGGTGGTGGGCGCCGTAGCAAACATCGATGGCCAAAGCCTGACCGTGTCTGTCTCGCAGGTATCTCAAGAGGCAAAGCCTGAGCCCGCGCTGGTTTTGGTGCAGGCCTTGGCAAAGGGCGACCGCGATGAACTCGCGATTCAGGCTGCAACCGAGCTTGGGGCATTTGTAATCGTTCCCTGGCAAGCGGAGCGCAGTATTTCCCGCTGGGACGGTCCAAAAATCGCCAAGGGAGTAGAACGCTGGCAAACCATCGTTGCCGAGGCAGCCAAGCAGGCGCTTAGGGCATTCACCCCTCAGGTGGCGCAGCCGGTTACCAGCAAAGAGCTAGCCAAAATGGTTGCCCAGTATTCGGTTGTTCTGGTCTTAGATCCAACCGCCGAAAACTCACTGGTCGGGGCCGACTTGCCGAAACATGGCAATGTGGCAATTGTGGTCGGCCCCGAGGGCGGGATTTCCGAGTCCGAACTAGCGCTGCTGCAGGCAGCAGGTGCGGTCCGGGTTCACCTTGGCGAGTCGATCCTTCGAACCAGCACAGCCGGCGTTGCAGCCATCTCGGTTTTGCAAGCCAAGCTTGGGCACTGGGGTTAAACTAATCGCGAAAGGCAAGTGATGGACTGTATTTTTTGCAAAATCGTAGCGGGTGAAATCCCAGCATCTCTGATGGGCGAAACCGAACACTCCATCGCGTTCAAAGACATTTCGCCAAGACAGCCCGTGCACATTTTGGTGGTACCCAAGAATCACCACACCAACGTGGCTGATTTGGCCTTCAACGACCCAGACGCCCTGGTAGACCTAGTGCAATTGGGTTCCAAGCTTGCGGCCGAGCACTCAAAGGGTTCTTTCAGATTGAGCTTTAACACAGGAACCGAGGCCGGACAAACCGTGTTCCACGCCCACGGCCACATAACCAGCACCACTCCAAAGAACTAGGGTTCCGTGAGCAAAGGCCCCGCACCCAAATCGGTCAAGTCTGAAGACTGGCTTCAGCGTCGTGTTGAACTAGGCGACACCCAACTCCTGTCTATCTACGGACCAGAGGACCAGCTTCTAAAAGCGCTAGAACTCACCGTGCCAGCGGTAGAGGTAATGGCTAGGGGCGAGCAACTTTTGCTTAGCGGGCCAGCGGATCAGGTCAAGAAAGCCGAAGACCTGGTCTATGAAATGGTTCGCCTGATGCAAGCCGGTGCACCTATCAGTATTCAAGACCTGGAACGCAGCGCCAAGATGTTAGAAAACAGCGATGGACCGCGTCCGGCAGAGGTGCTTTCACAAAGCATTTTGAGCTCACGCGGCAAGAGCATTCGCCCCAAAACCGTTGGGCAAAAGACCTATGTCGACGCCATCGATGAAAACACCATTGTTTTTGGAATCGGACCAGCCGGAACGGGTAAGACCTATTTAGCCATGGCCAAAGCGGTGCAGGCTCTGCAGCGTAAAGAAGTTAGTCGGATCATTCTGACTCGTCCGGCGGTCGAAGCGGGTGAGCGCCTGGGGTTCCTTCCTGGAACTCTCACCGACAAGATCGACCCTTACCTCCGCCCTTTGTTCGATGCCCTGCACGAGATGCTAGACCCGGAGACCGTCCCCAAACTTATGGCGTCGGGGACCATCGAGGTCGCGCCGTTGGCTTACATGCGTGGCCGCACCCTGAACGACTCCTTCATCATCTTGGATGAAGCACAGAACACCACTCCCGAGCAGATGAAGATGTTCCTTACCCGCCTTGGATTCAACTCCAAGATGGTGGTCACCGGAGACATAACTCAGGTAGACCTTCCAGCTGGAGTAAGCGGCCTCAAGACCGCCGAGAGCATTTTGACCGGGGTTGCAGACATGCATTTCTCTTACCTGAGTTCAGCCGACGTGGTTCGTCACAGCCTGGTATCCCGGATTGTGGAGGCCTACGCAATCTTTGACCAGAAGAATCAGGTCCGCAAACAAAGCCAAAACGGAGGCAAGCGATGAGCATCGAAATTAGCAATGAGACCGAGTGGCCAGTTGACCAAGATCGCGTGCTTCGGCTAGCCGAATTTGCCATGGATGCCATGCGGTTGCACCCAAACACCGACCTCTACTTACGTTTTGTAGACCTCGAAACCATGACGGACCTTCACGTGCGTCACATGGACGAACCCGGCCCAACCGACGTACTCAGTTTTCCCATGGATGAGCTACTGCCCGGCGATAACCTATCTGTCGCACCCGAGGGCATTCTGGGCGATATCGTGATCTGCCCAGACTTCGCCGAGGAACAGGCTAAGAAAGCCGGTCACCCAGCCATGAACGAGATGCTGTTGCTGACCACGCACGGAATCTTGCATCTTCTGGGCTTTGATCACGCCGAACCAGACGAAGAAAAGCAAATGTTCGGTCTACAAAACGAGATCCTCAATAAGTTCTACCAACTAGAGTCGGCCGCTTGATCCAGATTCTCTTTGCGGTTCTGTTAGCTATGGTGGCCATCCCATCCACCATCGTTGAATCCGCCTTGCGCCGGAATCAACAGTCCGAACTGGCCGAGGGTTGGGGATTCATTCGCCTGGTAACAATAAGTCTTTTTGCGGTTCTAATCGGTCAGGCTCTGGCTCCGATCGGCTACCTGTGGTGGGTCAATGTGGTGCTGTCGATTTCCATCACTTTGGTGATGGTATTCATGACCCAGTTGCTGGCAAAGTTTTTGGCACATAAGTCCTTGGGCTTTGCGTTGCTCAAGGCACTTGAGCCAATCATCAAGCAGGTCAACCTGTTGTTCACTCCTCTGACCGGGCCAAAGGTAGACACCCCCGAAGAATTCGAGCAGGAGCTGTTGGAATCCGTAGAAGACTTCACCGAAACTATCGTTCGCGAAGTGATGGTTCCGCGAATCGATATGGCGACCATCGGTGCTGAATCCCCGCTTTCCAAGGCGATGTCGGTATTCCTCAGGACCGGCTACTCACGCCTCCCGGTGATAGGCAAGACTGTAGACGACGTAGTTGGCGTTCTATACCTGAAAGACGTTGCGCGACTCAGTTTTGAGCAACCCGCAAAGCTGTCCAACTCGGTCGAGTTCCTGACCCGAAAAGCAGTTTTCATTCCGGAATCAAAGCCAGTGGATGACCTACTCCAAGAGATGCAGGCCACCTCAACTCACATCGCTGTAATCGTCGATGAATACGGCGGAGTGGCCGGTTTAGTGACCATGGAGGACCTCATCGAGGAAATCGTCGGTGAAATCAGCGATGAATACGACCGCGATATTCCCGATGTGGTTGAGCAGTCCAACGGAACCTGGCTGGTAAACGCCAGGTACTCACTAATGGATCTTGGCGAGCTGTTCGACATTGAGCTTGAGGACGAAGACGTGGATAGCGTGGGCGGGCTGGTAGCCAAGGAACTTGGCCGGCTTCCCCAACAAGGCGAGTCGGTGACTTACAGTGGACTCAAGTTCACAGTCGATCGCATCGAACCGAGGCGAAAGCGACTCGTGACAGTTTTAGTTGAGCGTACCGATCGTCTGATTGATGCCGAGGCTGGATTCGACGGTAAGGAATAGCATGACTTTTAGAGCTGGGTTCGTCTCTTTTGTAGGGCGACCAAACGTAGGTAAGTCAACTTTGACCAACGCTTTGGTTGGGCAAAAGGTTGCCATCACTTCGTCCAAGCCGCAGACCACTCGTCGTGCAATTCGCGGTATTGTGCACCAGCCGCAGGGTCAGTTGATTCTGGTTGACACCCCGGGGCTTCACCGCCCTCGCACACTGCTGGGTGAACGCCTGAACGACCTGGTAGATAGCACTCTGAGCGACGTAGACGTAATCGGTTTTTGCGTTCCAGCAAACGAGAAGATCGGCCCCGGAGACCGCTTTATCGTTGAGCAATTGGATTCGTTTCGTCGCGCTAAGAAGGTAGCGATCATCACCAAGACCGAACTGGTAGACAAGCAAACCCTGGCTGAGCAGCTTCTTGCGGTGAACGCGCTCCGCGACTTTGAGGCAATCATCCCGGTTTCCGCGGTAGCCGAGGACCAGCTAGACGTTCTGATGAAGGTATTGATTGACCTGCTGCCGATTAGCCCTGCACTATACCCACCGGATGCAGTCACCGATGAATCCATTGAGGATCGAATCTGCGAGCTGATTCGCGAGGCGGCCCTAGAGGGAGTGCACGACGAACTGCCTCACTCTTTGGCGGTGACCATCGATGAAATAAACCAGCGCCCGGATAAGCCACTAATCGACATCCATGCCAATGTATTTGTGGAGCGCGACAGCCAGAAATCGATCATCATCGGCAAGGGTGGCTCTCGACTGAAGGAAGTTGGCTCCAAGGCCCGACCTGAAATCGAGAAACTTTTGGGTTCCAAGGTTTTTCTTTCGATTCGCGTCAAGGTAGCGCAAGACTGGCAGCGCGATCCAAAACAGCTCGGGCGCTTGGGCTTCTAGCCCAACTTTGGGTTTGTGCTAACCTGTGTGCGTGTTCTGCTTGCTCCTACTTAGCAGCCGCGACGAGGCCTAAACCGGCCATCCTCGTCCGCGGTGCTTTGCAGTTGGCTGACAAACCTCAAACTTTTTAGGACACTAACATGCAGAACACTCAGGGCCCATCGGGTATGCCATTTCACAAATACGTTCCATTTCACGAGCAAATCAAGGTTTCGCTTCCGGACCGTACTTGGCCAGAAAAAGTCACTTCCGAGGCCCCGCGCTGGTGTGCGGTGGACCTTCGCGATGGCAATCAGGCTCTAATCGACCCGATGAGCCCAGAGCGCAAGCTCAAGATGTTCCAGTTGTTGGTCAAGATGGGCTACAAGGAAATCGAGGTTGGTTTCCCAAGTGCCTCCCAGACCGATTTCGACTTCGTACGTCAGCTCATCGAAGAAAATCACATTCCAGATGATGTCACCATCCAGGTGCTCACTCAGGCTCGCGATCACCTAATCGAGCGCACATACCAGTCCATCAAGGGTTCTAAGAAGGCCATTGTTCACTTCTACAACAGCACTAGCGTTTTGCAGCGTCGCGTTGTTTTCAATCAGGACATGGCGGGTATCAAAGAGATCGCTCTTCATGCTGCGCGCTACTGTCTGTCGCTGGAATCCACAGTTCCCGGAACTCAGGTCTACTACGAGTACTCGCCGGAGTCTTACACCGGAACCGAGCTGGAATACGCGCTTGAGGTTTGTAACGCGGTCATCGATGTAATCAAACCGACCCCGGATCGCAAGATTGTGATCAATTTGCCGGCTACCGTCGAGATGGCCACCCCGAACGTTTACGCGGATTCCATCGAGTGGATGAGCCGACACCTGAACCGCCGCGATAGCGTGCTGCTTAGCCTGCACCCCCACAACGACCGCGGTACGGCAGTCGCCGCAGCCGAACTCGGTTACCTTGCAGGCGCAGATCGCATCGAGGGTTGCCTGTTCGGCAACGGTGAGCGCACAGGAAACGTTGACCTTGTTACTTTGGGTATGAACCTGTTTAGCCAGGGCGTAGACCCGCACATCGATTTCTCGAACCTCGACGAAATCAAGCGCACAGTTGAGTATTGCAACCAGTTGCCGGTTCCGGAGCGCGCGCCATACGGAGGCGACCTGGTCTACACCGCGTTCAGCGGCTCGCACCAGGACGCAATCAAAAAGGGCTTCGAGCTCATGAACCAGCAAGCCATTGCCGAGGGCAAGCACATCGATGAATTGGTTTGGGCGGTTCCGTACCTCCCGATCGACCCCAAGGATGTTGGCCGCAGCTACGAAGCCGTAATACGTGTGAACTCGCAGAGCGGAAAGGGCGGCGTTGCCTACCTGTTGAAGGCCGATCACAACCTAGATTTGCCACGAAAACTTCAGATCGAGTTCAGCCGAGTCGTTCAAAACGTAACTGACACGACTGGTGGCGAAATAACTAGCGAACGACTGTGGGATGTCTTCACCGATGAGTACCTGCCGGCGCCTGAGGAAAAGCCAGAACTAAAGTGGGGTCGTTTTGAGCTAAAGCGCATGCGCACCGCAAGTGAGATGGACGGCGCGGTTGCACTCGACGTGGTTCTTAGAAACGGTGACTCCGAGGTGGAGTGCTCTGGAAACGGAAACGGTCCGATTAGCGCCTTCCTGGACATCCTGGCTCAGATTGATGTTGATGTCCGTCTTCTTGACTACGTTGAGCACACACTCAGTGCGTCGAGCGATGCTAAGGCTGCCGCCTACATCGAACTAGAAGTGAATGGCCAGAACCTCTGGGGTGTCGGCATCGATGGAGACATCGCCACGGCTTCGCTCAAGGCGGTCATTAGCGGTGTGAACCGCGCCATTCGCTCTTAGCATTAGAGCGTGCCACTTTACCGAGACGAAGCAGTCGTGCTGCGCACCCATAAGTTGGGCGAAGCCGATCGAATCGTCACCATGCTCTCCAAGCAGCACGGTCAGATTAGGGCTGTGGCCAAGGGCGTTAGGCGAACGGCAAGTAAGTTCGGATCCAGACTCGAACCATTTATGGTGGTGGATATTCAACTTTTCGAAGGCAAGAACCTGGACACCGTTAGTCAGGTCGAGACCATCGGTGCTTACGGACGCGAAATTATGGCCGATTACACGGCCTACACGGCCGCCCACGCCATGGTCGAAGCAGCAGAGCGCCTTACCGGGGAAACCTCCAGTACGCAGCAATACCTGCTTTTAGTCGGTGCGTTACGCTCGCTGTCGCGTGCCGAACGAGACCCTGCTGTGACCTTGGATTCCTACCTGCTTAGGGCTTTGTCGCTGGCGGGTTGGGCGCCAAACTTTGAAGCCTGCGCGAATTGCGATCGACCAGGACCTCATAACGCTTTTGTGATGCAAATCGGTGGTGTGGTGTGCCCGGATTGCAAGCCACCGGGAGCCGCAACCCTCGATGCAGAGACAGTTGAACTGCTCGGTTCACTGCTGGCGGGCGAGTGGCTAAGTGTTGCCAGTGCCAGCGAAAGAGCAAAGTCGGCGGCGTCGGGTATCGTTGCGGCATACAGTCAATGGCATATCGAACGCGGTTTGCGTTCCCTGAATCACGTGGAGCGGTTGTGAACCAGTTTCTTCCTCTGAACTACTCCGGTCTAACCGTGCCCGACTTTGCAGGCCAGGCACCCCAGCACGTGGCTATCGTCATGGATGGAAATGGCCGTTGGGCCAACCAGCGCGGTTTGACCAGGGTAGAGGGCCACAAGGCAGGCGAAGCGGCTCTGCTAGATGTGGTTGCGGGAGCCATCGAGGCCGGGGTTAAGTATCTGACCGTGTTTGCTTTCTCTACCGAAAACTGGAAGCGCTCACCTGACGAGGTTCGTTTTCTAATGGGCTTCAACCGCGAGGTTCTTCGTCGCAGAAGAGATCAGCTGAATGCCTGGGGAGTCCGAATTCGTTGGGCCGGCAGGCGACCAAAGCTATGGGCGTCGGTTATCAACGAGCTTCAGGAGGCCGAGCGCCTTACCGCAGGCAACAACACTCTTACTTTGACCATGTGCGTGAACTATGGCTCGCGAGTTGAGTTGGTAGATGCCATGAATGCAATTGCTGCCGAGGTAGCCGCAGGAAAACTAAAGCCCGGCGCCATAAACGAGAAAACCATTCAGCGGCATTTGCAGACCGCAGCCCTACCTGATGTTGATCTTTTTATGCGCAGTAGCGGTGAACAGAGGGCGAGCAACTTTTTACTTTGGCAGTCCGCCTACGCCGAATTTGTCTTCTTAGACACCCTCTGGCCCGATTTTGGGCGTTCTGATCTGTGGCGCGGCATCGAGCTTTACCAGTCTCGCAATCGCAGATTCGGCGGGGCAAAAGACGCCCCGAGCTCGTCGGCTAACTAAACTTAGTACTTTGGTAAATCCTGACCGATTTACCTAACAGGTCTCGACACCCAGCCGCGACCAATCGAGTTTTTGGAGTTCAAAAATGGCTAACCCTAATCGCCTAGATGCAGTTATCTCGCTTGCTAAGCGCCGAGGCTTCGTTTTTCAAGCCGGCGAAATCTATGGCGGTAGCCGAAGCGCCTGGGACTACGGACCCTTGGGCGTAGAACTAAAAGAGAACATCAAACGCCAGTGGTGGCGCACCATCGTATCTAGTCGCGAAGACATCGTTGGGTTGGACTCATCGGTGATCTTGCCTCGCAAGGTCTGGGAAGCCTCCGGCCACGTAGCCGAGTTCGTAGACCCGCTGATTGAGTGCACCAGCTGCCACAAGCGTTTCCGCCAGGACCACCTAGAAGAAGCCTTCGAAGAGAAGAAGGGTCGCGCGCCTGCATCGATGGCAGACATTGCCTGCCCGAACTGTGGTGGAAAAGATACCTGGACCGAGCCAAAGAGCTTCAACGGTTTGCTGCAGACCTACCTAGGTCCGGTTGCCGCCGAGGAAGGCCTTCACTACCTTCGTCCAGAGACCGCGCAAGGTATTTTTGTGAACTTTGCCAACGTTCTTGGTGCCGCTCGCATGAAACCTCCGTTTGGTATCGGCCAGATCGGTAAGTCATTCCGCAACGAGATCACTCCGGGAAACTTCATCTTTAGAACTCGCGAGTTCGAACAGATGGAAATGGAGTTCTTTGTCGAACCTGGCACCGATGAAGAGTGGCACAACTATTGGATCGAACAGCGCCTTAACTGGTACACCAACCTTGGTATTAAGCCGGAGAACCTTCGCCTGTTTGAGCACCCAAAGGAAAAACTCTCTCACTACTCCAAGCGAACCGTGGACATCGAATACCGTTTCGGTTTCCAGGGCAGCGAGTTCGGTGAGCTCGAGGGTATTGCGAACCGCGGTGACTTTGACTTGCGCACGCACTCGCGCGAATCGGGCAGCGACCTTTCTTACTTTGATCAGGCAAAGGGCGAACGCTGGTTCCCTTACGTAATCGAACCTGCCGCCGGTCTCACCCGCTCGCTTATGGCTTTCTTGGTAGACGCCTACGCCGAAGACGAAGCCCCGAA
>CAIYOE010000162.1 GCA_903927775.1 uncultured Micrococcales bacterium
AGTGACCAGAATCATTGCCGGTATTGCCGGATCCCTAAAACTTGCCTCGCCAGCCAAGGCCACCCGACCAACCAGCGACCGCATTCGCGAAAGCATCTTTGGTCGTCTCGAGTCGCAGGACATTCTTGCCAAGGCTCGAGTTCTAGACATCTATGCCGGAACCGGCGCGCTTGCCCTTGAGGCGCTTAGCCGCGGAGCTACAGCCGCCATCATGGTCGACAGCAACAAGCAGGCGGCAGCGGTTTGCGAAAACAACGCCTGGAGCGTTGCAAAGGCTATTGATAAAGCCGGTGGCGAGGGCGAATGGGAAGTCTCGCGCCTGAGCGCAAAGCAGTTCCTGAACACCATGACCGAGACCTACAGTGCGGCGGCCGGAACCGGCTTCGATGTGGTGTTTATCGACCCACCGTACGACGTGACCAACGATGAAGTCAGCGACAACCTGGCAAACCTGCTGCCCATGCTAAACACCCAGGCCACCGTTATTGTGGAACGCTCGAGCCGCACCGATGCCTTCGAGTTCCCAGCGGAATACGAACTGGACCAGCGCAAAGACTACGGAGACACCTCGGTCTTCTGGTTGCTGCTCAAATAAGCCAACGGCTGCCGCTCGAGTAAGCAGCCTAAAAATACGAAAACCCGCCAGCTCACCTACGAGTTCTGGCGGGTTTTCTGTTTGAAGCTTTAGAGGTGGCGCTCCGGCTGACCAATGTAGATCTGCTGTGGGCGGCCAATCTTGGTAGCTGGGTCCACGATCATTTCGCGCCAGTGGGCGATCCATCCAGGTAGACGACCCATTGCAAACAGGGCGGTGTACATGTGAGGTGGGAAGCCCATGGCCTTGTAGATTACACCCGTGTAGAAGTCCACGTTTGGGTACAGCTTGCGAGCCACGAAGTACTCGTCGGCAAGTGCAGCCGCCTCTAGCTCCTTGGCGATTGCCAATAGCGGGTCGTTTACGCCAAGCTCGGCCAAAACTTCGTCTGCAATCTGCTTGACGATGCGCGCACGAGGATCGAAGCTCTTGTATACGCGGTGACCAAAGCCCATGAGGCGAATGCCGTCTTCTTTGTTCTTTACACGTTCGATGTAACGCTGAACGCTCTCTCCACTCTGGTGGATGTAGTTCAGCATCTCTAGCACTGCCTCATTGGCGCCACCGTGAAGCGGGCCGCTCAGGGCATTGATTCCGGCCGAAACCGAAGCAAATAGGTTGGCGTTCGAGGAACCAACCAGACGCACCGTCGAGGTCGAGCAGTTCTGCTCGTGGTCTGCGTGCAACACCAAAAGGGTGTCTAGCGCGCGAGTGATAACCGGGTTCTGAACGTACTTTTCGGCCATGTTGCCAAAGTTCAGTCGCAGGAAGTTCTCTACTAGACCAAGGCTGTTGTCCGGGTACATTAGCGCCTGGCCAACAGAGTTCTTGTAGGTGTATGCGGTTAGAACCGGAAGCTTAGCCAAAAGACGGTAGGTGCTTAGCTCTACCTGCTCTGGGTCGTGTGGGTTCAGCGAGTCCTGGTAAAAGGTGCTCAGCAGCGAGACACCGGCGGTAAGAACCGACATGGGGTGTGCGCTCTGTGGGAACGAGTGGTAGAACTGCTTGAGGTCTTCGTGTAGCAAAGTGTGGCGACGA
>CAIYOE010000163.1 GCA_903927775.1 uncultured Micrococcales bacterium
GCCCTCCACGAAAACGTGGTCGCCAAGGTCGACAAGCTCCTTGTACAGGTCAAGCTGCTCCTGGCCAACCTGGTCCAGGCTCAACATGGCCTGGATGCGCTCACCGTTGCCGGCCTGCAGGGTTGCAAAACACAGCTTTCCAGTGTTGCGCTGGAACATGACGCGGCCGGCTAGGGCAACTATCTGCCCGGTAGCCACATCGATGTCTAGATCTGGGTGAGCGGCACGTACCTGAGAAATGGTGTGGGTGATTGGCAGCGAAACGGGGTAGGCGTCGCCCAGTTCGATCAGGCGCTCGCGCTTAGCCAGACGAATGGCAATCTGCTCCGGAAGGTCCTGGCCTTCTTCGTCTTGCTCAACTGGCTGTGGCTGGTCGCTCATGGCGGCTCTCCTGTTTTTGTGACCCGGTGATGGGCCGACTTTGCTAAATCTGGAACGGCAGGTTGTCGATCAACCTGACCTCACCAACCTGCGCTGCAACAATCAAAAGCGCCGGACCGGTGGCGCCGTCGTTGAGCGGCACGAAGGTGCTTGGATCAACTAGGGCTAGGTAATCAAGTTTAGTCTCGGGCTCTCCGCTAATCATTTCGCGACCGATTTCAAGCGCCGCCGAGGCCGCCATTCCGCTCTCGATTAGTTCGCAAACCGCAAGCAGACTGATGGCCAGGATTTCGGCGATTTCGAACTGTTCGCTGTTCAAGAATCGGTTGCGACTGCTCATGGCCAGGCCGCTTGGCTCTCGCACGGTTTCGGCGGCAATCACCTCGAGTCCCGGGTAATCGGCTGCGGCCAGGTTAGTTACCAAGGCCAACTGCTGGGCGTCCTTTTGCCCAAATACAGCGATGTCCGGACGCACCAAATCAAAGAGGCGGGCAACCACGGTGAGCATGCCATCGAAGTGCCCTGGGCGGCTGGCACCTTCGAACAGGTTTCCTACCGGGCCAGCATGCTTGGTCTGGATTTCCAGCTCTGGCGGGTAAACATCCTGGGCACTGGGCGCGAACACGATGTCGGCTTTGCCCTCGAGCAAGGCGGTATCGGCTTCGAGCGTGCGCGGGTACTTGTCGAAATCCTCGCCGACGCCGAACTGTTTTGGGTTCACAAAGATGCTCACCACAACCACATCGCTGGATTCTTTAGCCAGCTCAACCAGGCTTAGGTGGCCGGCGTGCAAGGCACCCATGGTTGGCACAAGGCCAATGGTTTGGGCGGCTGCGCGGGCAGGTGCCAAGGCGGCGTTGAGTTGGTCAACAGTGTGAACTAGTTGCACTTAGATCCCCATCGGGTCGTTGGAAATGTCATCGGGGTTGAAAGGGCGATAGCCGTCGGCCAACGCGTGTTCCACGCTGGATCGCACCAACGGACCCAAAACATCGCGCGCACCAGGGATGTCGATATCGGCCAAAATGCCGATTGCCTGGTTGATGACCATGGCGCTAAAGCTGCTGGCTACCTCGATAGCCTCGGCATACTTGGCTCGGTTGGCTTCGGCCACCTGCAGCGGCTCGCCACCCATCTCTATTACCAGCGCCTCGGCGATGGGCATGGCCACGGGCGGAGCAGTGATGGCAAAGAACGCCTCGCGAATTCGCATTAGGTCAAGGCTGGTTCCGGTGAAACGCATGGCCGGGTGAATGGCCAACGGAATAACTCCCTGCTGAACCGCGGGTAGCAAAATCTTTACGCCAAACTCGGCTGCGGTATGGACTGCGATCTGGCCGCTTCGCCAAAGCCCCAGTTCGGCCCATCCCGTCACACTGGATTCAATCTGTTCCGCGGGAATCGCCAAAAGGACTAGGTCGCTATTCGCCAGGATGGCCGGCACATCTAGCAGTGGGACCCCGGGCAGAATCGCGTTGGCGCGCTCCACGTTCTTGGCGGTCACGGTACTGATTCCGACCACAAGGTGACCTGCGCCAGCGAGGGCTTGCCCAAGAATTACGCCCACCGGACCGGCACCGATGATGCCTACTCGGAGTCTGGATTGCGCGCTCATGCGGCCGTTGCCTCTCCCGC
>CAIYOE010000164.1 GCA_903927775.1 uncultured Micrococcales bacterium
CGGGCATCAAGGTATGGTGACCGCCTGCGCCGAGGTCGAACCCACGAAACCGACCGAGCTGTAGCTAACCCGGTAGGTGGCGGCGCCCTTTGGCATTCCAGCAAAAGAGACTTCCATGGGGAAGCACTGCGTGGTGTCCACGTTGCTCTCGGCGCGAACCACCTGTGTTTTGGTCACCGAACCAGAGGTAACACTTAGCGTGCACTGCCCGCCGTTTTCAGCTGTGTTAGTCACCTGGGCTACCACGTCGATTACGCCGGCGGTGCCGTCTACGTTTGCCTGCAGAATCTGCAAGTTCGCGGTTTGTACCGGCTTGGCACTTGGCGTGGAGCTGGAGCTGGCGCTGGCGGTAGCCGAGGCACTAGCAGAAGTACTTGGAGACGGGCTGTAGGTGGCGGTTTGAGAGTCAGTCGGAAAAGTGGTGGCTCCCCAATGCGGGTAAATCAGGCTGCATCCGCTGAGTCCCATGGCTAAAACCACAACCGCGGCATACTTTAGGTGCTTCATCTGGCTTCCTTTCGTAAGCTGCCACAGTCTTATTTTGTGACAGAAGTATCGGTAAACGCCTTCTGCACCATGGCATGAATTGCTGTGAAATTCGGGTTAACCACATCGATGGTTGGTGGAATCAGCTCTAACTTGTGAATTCCCTGCTTCTTGGCCTTGATTGCCAAGTCCAAATAGGTGCTGACCATGCCGCTGGGAATATCGGTCTTTAGTAGCTGTCGACCAGCGGACGCAATCTCTTTAAAGCGAGTCAGCACGTTAGCCGGGTCCATCTGCGCCAACATGGCGTCTTCTACAGCACGCTGTCTTTGCATGCGGTCGTAATCACTGCTGCCGTGGCGGGCGCGGGCGTACCAGAGGGCGGTGCGCCCATCCATGTGTTGCAGACCTGGTTCGATCCAACTTTCCACGTTGATCGGCATACCGTTAGCGTCTTCTTGGCCGCCCACAGGCAGGCGGTTTTTTACATCGATGGTGATACCGCCGAGTGCATCGATCAGACGCTTGAAGCCGGCCATGTCAACCAGCACGTAGCTCTGAATCTTGAGCCCAGTAATACCCTCGATTGCGTCCTTGGTCGCCTCGACACCCGCGGTCGAACCTTGCTTTTCGGCGTCTGGGTAAAGGTCGCTGTGGTTGTCGGTGGTGTCTTTGTAAATGGCGTTCACCAAGCAAACCACGCCGCAGTTGTAGCCGTTCGGGTAAGCCTTGAGCATGGGCGAACCCGCACTGAACGGAGCGTTCTGCAGGTTACGCGGAATACCGATGTTCACGGTCTGGCCGGTGGCCGCATCGATGCTGATCACGCTCATGCTGTCTGGTCGAAGACCGAAACGAGACCTGGCGGCGTCGCCTCCCATTAGCAAGATGTTGTAACGCCCGTTCTCGGGTGCGGTGAAACCCTGCTGACTAAACAGACTGCCTAAAAAGTTGCTGGAGACGCCGGCTAGGTTGCCCGCATAGCCGATAGTCGAGGTGCCCAAAACGCCAACCACCAACGTGGCTACCAACATGATGATTCGGGATCGTTGCGGAAGTCTTACCAAACGTTGCAGTCGAAGCGTGTCCAGAGTCAGAACTGCAAACAGAATGGCGTAGACCACCAAAAACGCGGCCAAGACCAGGTCGATTGCAGGGATGGTAGCCAGCAAAAAGAACCAGTCACGCTTGACCAAAGCCAGGATTCCAGCGCTTAGCAGCAGTACCCAGTAACTAAAGGTGGCGATTAGTCCGATTCGCCCGAGGCGGCGATTACCCGCCAACACCTGAGCGGATCCAGGTATCAAAAGTGTGAGCGCAACCAACCAACCGGCACGAGTTACCAAGTGAGCAGCCGAAGCTCGGTCTATATTTCGAAGCGGTGATGAACTGCCCGAGGCCGGCAGTCCCGCTGATCCTAAAGTTGCGATTTTAACTTCTCGTTCTTGAGAGCCACCTGGTCTTGCAGGTCGGCTGCGAAAGCGGAAAGTTTCTGGCTTACCTCTTTGTCAAATGCGCCGATGATGCGAGCGGCAAGGATTCCGGCATTTTTGGCGCCACCTATTGAAACAGTGGCAACTGGGATGCCGGCGGGCATCTGAACGATGCTCAAAAGAGAGTCCATGCCGTCTAGTTTGGCTAGTGGGACTGGAACGCCAACCACCGGCAGAGTTGTCACGCTGGCCAGCATGCCCGGCAGGTGTGCCGCGCCGCCAGCACCCGCGATGATGACTTTGATTCCGCGACCGGCAGCGGCCTTGCCCCACTCGATCATGCGCTCAGGAGTTCGATGCGCGCTCAGAACCTCAACCTCGTGTCCGATGCCGATTTCCTTAAGGAAGTCGGCCGCCTCGGACATGACGTTCCAGTCCGAGTCCGAGCCCATGACTACGGCCACCAAAATGTTTGCAGGGCGTGCGTTTGAACCCGATTCGGTTGCGGTCATGTTGGCTCCTCTTAGCGCTTTGCTACAGCCCAATTTTACGAAGCGGGCGAGGTTTAGCTCGCCGAACCGCCCAAAGGCGGGTCAGAAAACCCTCTGCAGGTAAGGACTAGAAATCTTGGCGCAGGACCATGGCGGCTTGGCGAGCCTCGGTCAAAACGGCGTCGGCATCCGTGCCAGTTACCGTGACGTGACCCATCTTTCGACCCTGGCGAGCGCCCTTGCCATAGGTGTGAATCTTGGCAGTTGGGTGGGTCTGCATTGCCTCTTGATAATGCGGCAAGAAGTCGTTGGTTTCGTCTACTCCCAACAGGTTGACCATTACCGCGTGAGGGGCCGTGGGCTGGGCCGAACCCAAAGGTAGGTCAAGTACTGCGCGCAGGTGCTGCTCGAACTGGCTGGTGATACTGCCTTCAATGCTGAAGTGGCCGCTGTTGTGCGGGCGCATTGCAAGCTCGTTGATAAGCAGCCGGCCATCGATGGTC
>CAIYOE010000165.1 GCA_903927775.1 uncultured Micrococcales bacterium
GGGACCGGTATCTCTAGCGAAACGTGATTCGGTACATCGAGGCGATCAAACCACCAGTTGGTGAGCTGGGTCAGGTACTTTCCCTTGTTTGGGATCGCCGGGTCTAGAACGTGGTCGAAGGCGCTGACTCGATCGCTTGCCACCACCAAAATAAGGTGTTGCAATGCGGTTTCGGTGCTTTCGTAAAGGTCGCGAACCTTGCCGCTGTAAACGTGCTTCCAACCAGGAATCTCGGTCGCTTGGCTTGGCTGGGAGGCTGCCGGCTGAACAGAAGTCATTAGTTGGCAACCTTCTTGGCGATGTCGGTTCGGTAGTGCGAGCCCTCGAGCTTGATGTGCTCTATTGCCTGGTAGGCGTGCTTCCGGGCATGGGTAAAGTCTTTGCCTACTGCCACAACGCTCAGCACACGCCCGCCGGTTGCCTCAATCGTGCCATCTGGCAGAGCCACGGTAGCCGCATGGCAAATCTCCACGCCTTCCACGGCAAGAGCGTGGTGCAGGCCGTGAATCGGGCGGTTTGGTGCGGCGCTATCTGGGTAGCCTTCGCTGGCCAAAACTACAGTGATGGCAGCCTCATCGGTGAAAATTGGGTCCGGTGCGGTCTCAAGGTTTCCGGTGGCGGCGGCCCGAAGCAACAGGGCCAGCGGAGTAATGAGTCGGCGCAACACCACCTGGGTTTCTGGGTCGCCAAATCGGGCGTTGAATTCGATAACGCGGATTCCGCGAGCGGTCAGAATGAGTCCGCAGTAAAGCAAGCCCACAAATGGCTCACCCAGTCGGTTCATTTCATCGATGGTGGGTTGAGCCACGGTTCGCTGCACTTCGTCTACGAAACCAGCTGGCAACCAAGGAAGCGGGCTGTAAGCACCCATTCCGCCAGTGTTTGGGCCTTTGTCGTCGTTGTAGGCGCGTTTGAAATCCTGAGCCGGGGTCAACGGCATCACGGTGAGGCCATCGGCCAAGAAAAACAGCGATACCTCTTGGCCGTCTAGGAATTCCTCGACCAAAATGCCCATGTCGATGAACTTGCGAGCGTGAGCCATTGCGGCCTCGCGGTCGCTAGTCACGATTACTCCCTTGCCGGCAGCCAGGCCATCGGCTTTCACAACATAAGGTGCACCGAAGTCGTCTAGTGCGGCCTCGACTTCTTCTAGGGTTCGACATTCGTGTGCCATTCCGGTTGGGATATCCGCGGCGGCCATTACCTCTTTTGCAAAACTCTTGGAGCCTTCTAGCTGCGCAGCTTTCTGCGAGGGCCCAAATACGGCGATGTCGGCTGCGCGCAGGGCATCGCTGACTCCGGCGACCAAGGGTGCTTCTGGGCCGATGATGGCAAGTTCGATGGCATGTTCCACGGCATAGGCGGTAACTGCGATTGGGTCGTTGGCGTTCAACGCGGCGCAGTGGACTTCTTGCGCAATGCCGGCGTTGCCTGGTGCCACGATGATGTTAGCCGCCGGAGTTCCGGTACGAATAAGACCTTTAACGATGGCGTGCTCGCGGGCGCCCGAACCCAAAACCAGTATCTTCACGGGTCAAGTTTAACCCGTGTGTTTAGGAGGGGATGGGCAGTCTGAGTTCAAAGCGGGCGCCGCCACTATTGGGAAGGCAAACCAACGTGCCACCGTGGGCCTCGGCCAGGGCCCTGGAAATCGACAACCCCAAACCGCTGCCGCCCTTAGATCTAGCTCTATCGGTGTCGAGTCGAACGAAACGGCCAAAGATATTTTCCCGATCCGCGTCTGGCACACCGGGGCCGTCGTCGCTCACCAGCAGGGTTAGGAATTGCTCCGATACCTCAACTTGGACATCGATGGTGGATCGAGTCCAGCGATTAGCGTTGCTGAGCAAGTTGTTGATCACCTGTTGGATTCGAACCGGGTCGGCCTGAAGCATGGTCGATCCCTCGGCGCCAGAAAGCGTTGTTTCGAAATCACAGGTGAGCGCAAAGCCACCCACGGTGTCCCTAATCAGCTGCATGGCATCGATGAGTTGTTTTTGAACCTCATGCTTGGCCAATTCTTGAACGTCTAGCTGTGCCGCCAAGGTCAGGTCGCCAACGATTCGACTGGCGCGCTTGCCGTCGCGCACCACGGTCATCATGGTTTCCTCGGCTAGCGCGCGCTGGGCGGCAGCTGATCGCTTGGTCAGGCTCAGG
Organism: uncultured Micrococcales bacterium; assembly: GCA_903927775.1. GTDB lineage: Bacteria > Actinomycetota > Actinomycetes > Actinomycetales > Microbacteriaceae > Rhodoluna. The sequence goes on from CAIYOE010000165.1 coordinate 2,158, forward strand.
TCGCGAATCAGGTTGTCGGCCGCAGCGACCATCGATGAAATTGGGCTGCGGAGTTCGTGCGCAACATCGGCGCAGAGTTGGCGCAAACGGTTTTCAGCCGATTGGGTGCGAGTCAGCGAGTCCTCGAGTGAGTCCAACATGAGGTCGAACGCAACCGCGGTTCTGCCCAGTTCAGTGTTTGGATCCTCTACCTCAAGGCGCCCGCCCAACTCGCCCTCGGCGATTTTTGTTGCCAGCGAGGTCATGTCATCTAGTGGACGAAGCGCGAGCTGCATGGCACGCCTAAGAGCCAAAGCCACCAGCAACATAACCAGGAGAGTTGCAGGGATACCGATCTCGAGAATCTGAGTGAATAGTTCGGTTTGGTCGGTCTTTAGTGATGACACAGTGACCGTGACACCGGTGGCGGGTAGAACGGCTTGAACAGTGATGTACCGTCCGTCGTTGTCTGCGGTTTTAACCACGTAACTACCGGCCAACTTGGAGTAGATATCCTCTCCGTCTTTGGTGATCACAACACTGAAACCGGGAACACTCAGGCGGTCGGCAAGTTTGTCGGGCGAAAGCGTGGTTTCGAGCCGAGCGGCTTTGCTGAGGATCTGGTTTATTTGGGCACGCTGATTTTGATGCAGCAGCGGCCCAAGTGCCAGAGCGATTGTGGTCGTGACCACGACCGCTGCCAGCGCCACCGCTGCCAGGGCGGTGAAGATTACGCGAGACCGGAGCGACCTAAACACGTTTTGAGGCTACTACTTGATCAGGTATCCAACGCCCCGCTTGGTGGCGATAAGTTCATCGATGCCACCCGCGGTGAGTTTTTTACGGAGGCTACTCATGTGTACCTCGACCAGATTTGGTTCGTAGGCTTCGTAACCCCAAACCTGGGTCAGCAAGAAGTTTTTGGTCAGCACGCGGCCTTTGGCATTCGCCAGTTCAGCCAGCAGACGGAATTCGGTCTTGGTTAGGCCCAGTGATTTTCCATCGATGGTGGCCGAGTAGTCTTCTTCCACCAACTCGAGCCCGCCGATTCGAATCGGCACGCTGAGCGATCCAGTTCTGCGAAGCACGGCACGAACTCGAAGCAACAGCTCACCGATCAGGATCGGCTTGGCCACGTAGTCGTCGGCTCCCAGGTTCAGCCCGGCAAGTTTGTCCTGGGTGGAATCGAGTGCACTCATAAAGATGACCGGGATACCAAGATCCTTGATTGCGGTTTTGCCGATGGTTAGGCCATCTACTCCCGGAAGCATGATGTCTAGCAAAACCAGCTCCGGGCGGGTTGCCTCGATCATCTTTAGTGCCTGGTTGCCGTCGGTTTCTACTCGAGTGCTATAGCCAGCCGCCCGAAGGGCAACCGAGATCTCGGTCGCCAAACCGACTTCGTCGTCTACCACCAAAATGCGTGGTTTAGTCTTTCCAGCTGCTGCCTGAGCCATGGTTTTCCCTTCGTCTGAAACTAAGCCTTGATTTCGTCTTTTTTGGTGAGGCTCAGGTAGATCACCGATGCCAGAATCAGCGCCAAGAAAATGTAGCTGGTGTTGTTTGCACCGAGGCCGAGTCCGCCAGCTTTGGGAGCCTGCGATAGTAGGTCGCCCAGCGATGCACCCAACGGGCGAGTAAGAATGTAAGCAATCCAGAAGGCGGTGATTTCACCAATCACCTTGGTTCGCCAAAGGACAACAGCCAGGATGATGCCTGCAGCAAATATCACGAGCGAAAGTGCAAAGCCAAGGTTGAAAGACTCGGCAAACTGGTCTCCGGCACTGGTGCCAAGTGCGAAGGTGAACAGAATCGCGGCCCAGTAATAAGCCTCGCGCTTGGTGGTGGTAATGCTCTTCATGGCGAGAGACTTCTCTTGGCGGTGCCAAAGAACGAATACGCCAATCAAGATCACACCAAAGACCAGGGTGGTAACCCAGAGTTCAACGCCCAGGCCGTCGTGGAGGTTATCGGTGATCAGCGTGCCCGCAACGGAAACAAAAACGATGGTCAGCCAGTACACCCACGGGATGTATCTGCGAGCCCGGAACTGGAAGACCAGCATGATTACCAGCGCGCTTCCCATCAAAGCGGAAATCACCTGAAGCCCCTGGGTGTCGGTGAGATGGAATGCGCTGGCCAGGTTGCCATTCAGGAAGTCGGCAAAGGTCTCGCCTACCGTGGTGGCAAGTACCTTGATAATCCAGAAAAAGGCGGTTACAGCCGGAACTTTCACAGCCATTTGGCGCGCAACAGAGGTCATGGCCTCAAGTCCACGGCATGAGACTGAGAGTTTCCTGAAGGGTATTAACAACGTGGCGCCCAATTGCGCTGCCCGTGAGCCACCAGAATGGAACCATGGCGAGGCGGCGTATTTCACTCATCGATGGCATGACTGCTGTCGAGCAAGTTCTGGCAGACGCCGATCTGAAGGCGGGCGGCCCGGTTTTTACCACCGCGGTGCGTTTCTTGTTAGAGGACTTAGCGGAGCGCATCCCCGGCAACACCGTGGAGGTTCGAGTGCCGCCACTTGGCGCAACGCAGTGCGTGCAAGGTCCAGCACACCGCCGTGGCACGCCACCGAATGTAGTCGAGATGGACCCCAAAACCTGGTTTGATTTGGCGGTCGGAAGACTGTCTATAGAGCAGGCGCTCGCCGAAGTCCGCGTATTAGCAAGCGGAGTGCGTGCTTTGGAATTCGCTGAGGCCCTGCCTCTGATTCGCGGAAAGGCCGATTGACATGGCTCTGGAACTGACCTTTACCAACGAGTTGATTTACTGGCGCGGGCCGGCGCCGTTCTATTTTGTTCCGGTACCTGTCGCCGAGAGCGCGCTAATCAAGGCGAATGCGGCTGCGGTGTCCTACGGCTGGGGAGTGATTCCCGCGGTTTGCCGATCCGGCGACGCCGAGTGGAGCACATCGCTGTTTCCAAAAAATGGCGGCTACCTGGTGCCTGTCAAAAAGTCCGTTTGGTCGCTGATGAAAATGGAACTTGGCGAGCCGGTGGAAATCGAACTTACAATCGACGTATGAGCGAAACCAAAGACCTGAATCTGCGACGAGCCCCAAAGTACCTGCCTTTCATTCTGTTTGGCGGCACCGTAGGTGTAATCGTGGGACTGATTCTGTTCTTTGCGACCGGTCAGCTGGCAAGCAAGGAGTGGGCATCGATGCTGGGCCTTCTGATTGTTGGGCCAGCGGCGATTGGCGCCGGAGCCGGTGTGGTGACTGCATCGATTATGGACGGTCGTTCGGTGGCAAAGGCGCGGCAAGTCCAAGCCGCTAAACTTGACCAGTAAAGCCCACTGATTTCTTCTGTCGGGCACTGATTCAGATTCGAGGTTGCCGTGCTTCGTGGCGATGGATTCCTAAATCACGATCTAATGCCGGACGAAAAAGGTCCGCAGGATCAGTGCGGTGTATTCGGAGTCTGGGCACCTGGCGAAGAAGTAGCCAAGCTCGCGTTTTTCGCTCTCTACGCGCTGCAGCACCGCGGACAAGAATCCGCAGGAATTGCCACCTCTAACGGCAAAAAGATTCTGGTCTACAAGGATATGGGTCTGGTCTCGCAGGTATTTAGCGAGTCGGCTCTAGAGAGCCTGGTTGGCCACATCGCTATCGGACACAACCGCTACTCAACCACCGGTGCCTCTAGTTGGCGCAACGCTCAGCCAACTCTGGGCCGAACCAGCAGCGGAACCGTGGCCCTTGCCCACAACGGAAACCTCACCAACACCGCAGACCTGTTGGAGCTTTTGGCCAGGCGCTACCCCGGTCAGTCCAGCAACGAAATTACCGGTGGAAACACCACCGACACCGCAGTTTTGACCGCACTTATGGCCGGCGACCTAGACCACACCCTAGAAGCCACCGCGCTGGAGCTTTTGCCACAGGTAAAGGGTGCGTTCTGCTTGGCGTTCATGGATGAAACCACCCTCTACGCCGCCCGCGACCCGCAGGGCGTTCGCCCTCTGGTGCTTGGTCGACTAGAGCGCGGTTGGGTTGTTGCATCCGAGACCGCGGCGCTTGATATTGTGGGCGCTAGCTTTGTGCGCGAGGTAGAGCCTGGCGAGCTAATCGCCATTGACGAAAACGGTTTGCGTTCCACTCGATTCGCAGAGACGAAGCGTGCGGGCTGTGTCTTTGAATACGTTTATCTGGCTCGCCCGGACACCACCATCAATGGTCGTCAGGTCTATGAATCCCGTGTGGACATGGGTCGAACTTTGGCTCGCGAATACCCGGTCGAGGCGGATCTGGTTATCCCAACTCCCGAGTCCGGAACTCCAGCGGCTATTGGTTACTCACAGGAATCGGGCATTCCATTCGGTCACGGTCTGGTCAAAAACGCGTATGTGGGCCGCACCTTTATCCAGCCATCGCAGACCATTCGTCAGCGCGGTATTCGTCTCAAGTTGAACCCGCTCAAAGAGGTAATCCGCGGCAAGCGAATTGTTGTCATCGATGATTCAATCGTGCGTGGTAACACTCAGCGAGCCCTGGTTGCAATGCTTCGCGAGGCCGGCGCTGCCGAGATCCACATTCGCATTTCGTCGCCTCCAATCACCTGGCCTTGCTTCTACGGAATCGACTTTGCCACCCGCGCCGAGCTGGTTGCCAGTGGCGTTGGAGTAGAAGACGTGCGTGCCTCGATTGGTGCGGACAGCCTGGGATATTTGACCAAGGATGGCATGATCGCTGCCACCCACCAGAGCGAGTCAGAACTTTGTACCGCATGTTTCACGGGTGTCTACCCGATTGAGCTGCCGGCTGCCGAGCGCCTGGGCAAGAACCTGCTGGAGCGCCCAACCGGCAGTGCCTCAGACGACACCGTATCGAGTGCCGCGGCCACCGTGCTGGCTGAAACCGACTCTGCCGCTTGCAACCCTGGCCCAGATAGCGAACTAGACGCACTGGTCCGTGCCCAACAGGAGACCCTGAATGACTAACGCCTATGCGGCTAGCGGTGTAGACACCGAGGCCGGCGACCTGGCCGTAGAACTAATGAAGAAGGCCGTTTCGGCAACTCATAACTCGTTGGTCGTTGGTGGACTTGGCGGCTTTGCGGGCATGATGGACGTCTCGTTCCTCAAGTCTTACGAACGCCCACTTTTGGCCACCAGCACCGATGGCGTTGGCACCAAGGTTGCTATCGCCCAGGCGATCGACAAGCACGACACCATTGGCCAAGACCTTGTGGGCATGGTGGTAGACGACATCGTTGTCACCGGTGCCAAGAGCCTTTTCATGACCGACTACATCGCCTGCGGAAAGGTTGTGCCACAGCGCATTGCCGACATCGTTCGCGGTATCGCCGAGGCTTGTTCCGCGGTTGATGTTGCGTTGGTTGGCGGAGAGACTGCCGAGCACCCTGGTTTGCTTCACCCCGATGAATACGACGTGGCAGGTGCTGCCACCGGTGTGGTCGACGCAGCCAAGTTGCTGAGCGCCGGGCGCGTTCAAACCGGAGACGTGGTTCTTGGGCTTGAGGCCAGCGGGTTCCACAGCAACGGTTACAGCCTGGTGCGCAAGATTGTCGCCGACAGCAAACTGGATTACACCAAGACCGTTTCGGAGTTCGGCTCGGACCGCTCCTTGGGCGAAGTGCTGCTTACCCCGACTCGTCTTTACACCCGAGTGCTGAACCACCTGCTGGAGAGCGAACTGGGACAATACGTGCACGCCATGAGTCACATTACCGGCGGCGGAATCGCAGCCAACCTGTCTCGTATTTTGCCGGACTACGTGACCCTCGATGTCGAGCGATCCACCTGGAAGCCACTGGACATGTTTAGCGTTCTTGCCAGCTGGGGCGACTACGACCTCAAAGACCTAGAGAGCACCTGGAACCTAGGACTTGGTTTTGCAGTTGTGGTCAAGGGCGGCTTTGCCGAGGCAATCAGTGCCCAGTTGAATGCGGCCGGTGTAAAGACCTGGCAACTTGGAATCATCGAGAGTACCGCTTGCGATCTAGAAGCCATGGGTTACACCTACCAGGCCAAGGGTGTCCGCGGTGGCGGAGTTCGCCTGGTTGGCAACTACGCTCAGTAAGTTTTAGCGATGAAAAAAGGGTGCCGATTGGCACCCTTTTTGCGTTAGTAGTCGCTTGGGTAGATCAAGCCAATCTGCGACC
>CAIYOE010000166.1 GCA_903927775.1 uncultured Micrococcales bacterium
CAGAGCAGCCGCGAAGGGCTTTCCAGTCATGGTCACTATCTCGATTGCGCGAACGCTCCGGCGCCCGTTTTGCGGGATGATTCTGCTTGCAGCCAGTGGATCAAGTTCGGCAAGCCGACGATGCATCGCAAGTGCTCCCTGTTCCTCCAGCTGGGATTCGAGCTCGGCACGCAAGACCGGGTCGGTTCCAGGAAACTCAAAGTCATTCAAAACGGCAGCGATGTAAAGCATGGATCCGCCGACCATGATTGGCACAATCCCTCTGGACTGCAGGTCCTGGATTAGTGGTCTGGCTACAGCTTGGTAATCCGCCGCGGTGGATTCATCGATGATTTCAAGGTGGTCAATGAGGTGGTGGGTTATTCCGCCACGATCGCCAAGGGCAAGCTTGGCTGTGCCAATATCCATACCTCGGTAAAACTGCATTGCATCGCAGTTGATGATTTCTGATTTGCCACCTGCGGCATGAATCTGCTGGGCGAGGAAAATGGCAAGGTCAGACTTGCCGGTTCCGGTTGGCCCGACCACGGCAATCAAGGGTGGGTTAGGCATTTGGTTTGCGAAGCGAAAGGCTCAAAGAAACTTTGCCGCTACTGAGTGCCTCAGGAGCCGGGAGTCCGCAACTTGCGGCTTGCGCGCGATCCCAGGCGTCTCCCGCGGCGGTTCGTCGAACGGAATACGGCGAGCCGGCGCCAGTGTCGGCCAACAAGAAGTAAGGCTTGGCCTCGGTTACGCGAACGGTGACCATGTCGCCAGGGCGCGGAACTTCTGCGCCCTCTGGTACCTCAAAGTGCACCAAGCGATTGGTCTGATCGCGGCCGCTCTTGCGGTTAGTGGCGGCGTCTTTACGACCTTCGTCGTTCGCCACCAACACCTCCACCAGTGAGCCAACCAGGAGCTTGTTTTCGTCCCAGGCCAGGTCGTTGCAGATGGCGAGTAGACGCTCATAACGGTCCTGAACTACATCTTTGGCTAGCTGCTCTGGCAGCTCGGCTGCCGGAGTTCCCGGACGCTTTGAGTATTGGAAAGTAAAGGATGCGGCGAAGCGGCTTGCTTTAGCAACCCGAACGGTCTCTAAAAAGTCCTCTTCGGTTTCGCCCGGGAAACCAACAATGATGTCGGTGGTGATGGCGGCATTTGGAATGGCCTTGCGAACCTTCTCGATAATGCCCAAGTACTTGTCGCTGCGGTAGCTGCGTCTCATATCTTTGAGCACCTTGTCGCTACCAGACTGAAGAGGCATGTGAAGCGAAGGCATCACAGTTGGGGTCTCTGCCATTGCCTCGATTACGTCGTCTGTAAAGGCGGCTGGATGAGGACTGGTAAAGCGAACTCGCTCGATTCCAGGGATCTGACCAGCCGCTCTGAGCAACTTAGCGAATGCACCCTTGTCGCCGAACTCCACGCCGTAGGTGTTCACGTTTTGACCAAGCAAAGTGATTTCAACCACTCCCTCGGCGACCAATGCTTCTATCTCGGCAAGGATCTCGCCTGGACGACGGTCCTTCTCTTTACCGCGCAAACTTGGGACAATACAGAAGGTGCATGTGTTGTTGCAGCCCACCGAGATACTTACCCAGGCGGCGTAGGTGGAGTCGCGTTTGGTCGGTAGGTTGCTTGGAAAGTGCTGGAGCGACTCTGCGATTTCGATTTGAGCCTGGTTGTTGTGACGAGCTCGTTCAAGCAAAGCTGGGAGTGAACCGATGTTGTGGGTTCCGAAAACTACATCAACCCAAGGTGCTCGCTTGAGGATGGTGTCCTGGTCTTTCTGAGCCAGGCAGCCACCGACCGCAATCTGGAAGTTCGGGTCGGCTTCTTTTCTGCCCGTTAGCTGTCCTAGGTTTCCGTACAACTTGTTATCCGCGTTCTCGCGAACGGCGCAAGTGTTGAAAACAACGATGTCGGCATCGCTACCTGCCTCGGCAGCAACGTATCCGGCTTCTTCGAGTAGGCCGCTAAGGCGCTCGGAATCGTGCACGTTCATTTGGCAGCCGTGCGTGCGGATTTGATAGCTGCGAGCCAGAGTTGTAGTCATAGGTAAGACGATTTTACCTTGCGGATTCCGAACTGGCTACGGCATGGATGGCGCTGGAAATGGTTGATCCAGCGAAACCGCGCCTGCCTAGGTAGCCAGATAACCTTCGGTAGCGGGCATCTCTTTCGAGTTTGGCAACCGAGGACCAACGTTTTTCTACAAGTCGAATGGCCAAATCGAGTTCGGCCTGGGAGTCGATTGGCTCTATTGCGTAAAGGATGAGTTCTTGGTCCACACCGGCCTGAGACAGTTCGCGCTTGATCGCGGATTTGGACAATCCACGAGTCAGCCGCTTGTCATGAGCAAAGGCACGGGCATAGGCTGCATCGTCTATCAGTCCCACCTCGGTGAAGCGC
>CAIYOE010000167.1 GCA_903927775.1 uncultured Micrococcales bacterium
ATGTTGACCCAGATGGGCGCGCACACCCAGGTGCTCAAGTGGGAAGAGCTGCGCTTGCGCCGCGAGGTACGAGCAACCGCTAACCGTCTGGCTAATTTCGACGATGCTAACCTGCGCCGTTCCGCTCAGGCAGCAGTTGCCGCGGGGGCTCGAGTTGCCCGCGCTTTAGAGATTTTGGGCGAGGACATTCCGGACCATCTGCTTTACGCCGGGCGCCTGCGCCTGGAGCACAAGCAGGCAAGCCTGGATGAACTTGGACACCTCGCAGACCCACCGATGACCAAGGATGCCGTGGCGGGCCGAATCCGCCGTCTGCTTGCAATGGCCGACAAAAAGGCCTCGGATTTAGGCATACCCGCCACCGACGCCTTCCTTCCGGAAGACGACGAAGAATAACTTAGGATTCTAAGTAGATTCCGCTTTAAGCAATCAATCACCAAGGAGCAATCATGAGCAAGTACACCCTTCCAGATCTGTCCTACGACTACGGGGCCCTCGAGCCTTTCATCTCGGGCGCCATCATGACACTGCACCACGACAAGCACCACGCTGCCTATGTAAACGGTGCCAACCTGGCGCTTGAGGCTATGGAAGAGGCTCGCGCTAACAACAACCTCACCAACATCAACAAGCTTCAGAAGGACCTGGCCTTCAACCTGGCCGGCCACATCAACCACGGTGTGTTCTGGAAGAACCTATCCCCAGAGGGCGGCGACAAGCCAACCGGCGACCTAGCTGCGGCCATCGATGAATTCTTTGGTTCCTACGACGGCTTCATGGCTCACTTCAATGCTTCGGCCATGGGAATTCAAGGATCGGGCTGGAACATTCTGGCTTGGGACTCGCTGGGACAAAAGCTAATCATCGAACAGCTCTACGACCACCAGGGAAACCTGGCTCCGGCAAGCATTCCACTGCTCATGTTGGACATGTGGGAGCACGCCTTCTACCTTGACTACAAGAACGTGAAAGCCGACTACGTAAAGGCCTATTGGAACATCGTTTCTTGGCCAGATGTTCAGGCTCGCTTTGAGGCGGCTCGCTCTAACACCAGTGGTCTACTGCTAATCTAAAAACTGTATTTCCACCCAACGACGCGTGGCAATTCCCCAAATCTAAGCATCACAAAAGCGCGCGTCGAGTTTTGGCGCCTAAACAAAACAAATCGGGAGAATCAAGTGGCTACTCGTGTTGGAATCAACGGTTTCGGTCGTATCGGTCGTAACTACCTACGTGCACTGCTAGCAAGCGGCGCAGACCTAGAGATCGTTGCGGTAAACGACCTATCGGACCCGAAGGGTCTCGCTCACCTTCTAAAGTACGACTCGGTTACCGGTCGTCTTCCACAGGAAGTCCGCGTAGAAGGCGACACCATCATTGTCGGCAGCCAGACCATCAAGGTTTTGGCAGAGCGCGACCCAGCCAACCTAGGTTGGGGTGCACTCGGTGTTGACATCGTTATCGAGTCGACCGGCCGTTTCACCAATGCCGTAGATGCCAAGAAGCACATCGACGCAGGCGCCAAGAAGGTCCTTATCTCGGCACCAGCTACCGGCGAAGACGCAACTTTCGTTATCGGTGTAAACGAGCACCTTTACGACCCTGCAAACCACCACATCATCAGCAACGCATCTTGCACCACCAACTGCTTGGCTCCTCTTGCCAAGGTCTTCAACGACACATTCGGTATCAAGCACGGTCTGATGACCACCGTTCACGCCTACACTGCCGACCAGAACCTACAGGACGGACCTCACAGCGACCTTCGCCGCGCACGCGCAGCTGGCATCAACATCGTGCCTTCGAGCACCGGTGCTGCCAAGGCAATCGGTCTGGTTCTTCCTGAGCTAAAGGGCAAGCTAGACGGCTACGCACTTCGCGTTCCAGTACCAACCGGCTCGATCACCGACCTGACCCTAGTTTCGAACACCGATGTCACCGTTGACCAGATCAAGGCCGCTTACAAGGCTGCAGCTGCAGAGGGTCCGCTAAAGG
>CAIYOE010000168.1 GCA_903927775.1 uncultured Micrococcales bacterium
TGCAACTGGCTCCCCATGCATGTTGGTTGGAATCGGAAGCGAGTCCACTCCAAGCACCGACGATTGGCGAGATGTGGGCGGAGCAATAGCACGTGCCGCTGGAACCAATCAGGCACTACAAGTGGTACTCGGTGATATTGACAAGGATGCGTTGCTGGCCGTCGCAGAAGGCCTGGCCCTTGGAAACTACAAGATAAAGTCCCATAAGCATGAGACCAAACCTGCCGCGTTGCAGAAGGTGCATTTTGTAACAGGTCACGACGTATCAACTCTAGAGCTGCACCGAATTCAGGTGATCGCGGCCGCCGTCCACAAAACGCGTGATCTGGCAGTTACGCCCGCTAACCTGCTTTACCCGGACCTTTTTGCCCAGCTCGCAGCCACAGAGGCAGCCGCTCTTGGACTACAGGTTCAGATCTGGGACGAACACCAACTTGCCAAAGACGGCTTCGGTGCGATTCTGGCAGTTGGCCAGGGAAGCGCGAACAAACCGCGACTGGTAAAAATCAGTTACCAGCCTGCTGGAGCTCAACTTCATGTGGCGGTTGTGGGCAAGGGAATCACTTTTGACACCGGAGGATATGCAATCAAGCCACTTCAAGGCATGTATGGAATGAAGTACGACATGACCGGCTCGGCAACCGCGTTCTCCGCTGTGCTTGCGGCCGCGCAACTGGAACTGCCGGTTCGTGTAACGGCTTGGCTCTGCCTAGCTGAAAACATGGTTTCGAGCACGGCTGTCAAACCTGGCGATGTTGTCAAAGCCCGAAACGGAAAAACCATCGAGGTTGTCAACCCCGATGCCGAAGGAAGAATGGTCATGGCCGACGGCCTCTCTGCCGCGTCAGAAGAGCAGCCCGATCTAATCATCGATGTTGCAACCCTGACAGGTGCCGCGCGAGTGGCACTCGGTGTTCGCTACTCGGCACTGATGGGCACCCCGCAAGGTGTGGCTATCGCCGAAGTTGCTGCGGAACAGGTGGGTGAATTGGTTTGGAACATGCCATTCCCAAAGGAGTTGCGAAAGGCCCTGGAATCCGACGTAGCCGACCTAGCGAATGCAAAGATCGGGGTTCACGGCGGAACTCTTTTCGCAGGGCATTTCCTTAAGGAATTCGTTGGGCAAAAGCCAGATGGAACATCGCTGGATTGGGCACATTTGGACATTGCTGGCCCAGCTGACAATGAGGGGGCGGCCTACGGCTTTACCCCCAAGGGCCCGACTGGAGTAATAGTCCGCACGGTAATCGGTATGTTCGAGAGCATGGCGGTCAAAAACAACTAGCGGCGGTAGTAGATTTGTAACGATGCCTGTTCTGATTTAGGGAGTATTTGGTGGCTGACCACAACTTTGATCTTGTTATCCTCGGCGGCGGAAGTGGTGGCTACGCAGCCGCTCTAAGGTCCGCGCAGCTGGGCAAAACTGTTGCTCTTATTGAGCGTGACAAACTTGGCGGAACCTGCCTTCACCGCGGTTGCATACCCACAAAGGCCCTGTTACACGCAGCCGAGGTAGCCGACGTGACCAA
>CAIYOE010000169.1 GCA_903927775.1 uncultured Micrococcales bacterium
AACCCCATCGATGCCAACGAAATGGCCCGTTCCGGCGTTACCAAAACTCATTGCGTAGCCGTAGGTGACCCATATCACTCCGATGAGACCGAGCGATCCGAAACTCATCATCATCATGCTGACCACGGACGAGGCTCGCACCAAACCGCCATAGAAGAATGCCAGGCCCGGGGTCATAAATACCACGAGTGCACTGCAGATTATGAGGAACATAGTTTGATCGCTATGCAAAAGCTAGCCTCCTAGACATGCCAATAGTGGGACCCTTTCGGGCCCCACTATTGGTCTTTGATTTTTAGCGATCGGCTCCGAAAGAGTAAGCCTCTTCGCCGTGCACTACTGTGTCGATGCCGGCGATTTCGTCCTCGGCTGTTACCCGGAAGCCAATGGTCTTCTCAATGATTAAACCGATAACAAATGCACCGATGAAACTGTATGCCAATACGGCGCCCGCACCGAGTGCCTGCATTGCGAACTGGTGCCAGCCGTGACCGAAAGCTGCACCAACGCCGCGCCCGAAGATACCGATGTAAAGGGTTCCCACGATACCGCCGACCAGGTGAATACCTACTACGTCGAGCGAGTCATCGAAGCCTAGTGCGAACTTGAGGTCGACGGCAAGGGCACAGAGTGCGCCAGCAATTACACCAAGGACGATTCCCCACATTGGGTCCAAGATCTCACAGGCTGGGGTGATTGCTACCAGACCCGCGACCGCACCGGACGCCGCACCAATCGAGGTTGCCTTGCCGTGCTTAATCTTCTCTACGATGATCCAACCCAACATGGCAGCCGCAGGTGCGCTCAGCGTGTTGATGAACGCGATCGAAGCAAGACCATCTGCGGCTACCTCAGAACCAGCGTTGAACCCAAACCAGCCGAACCAAAGAAGAGCGGTTCCCAGAAGTGTCAGAGGAACATTGTGAGGCTGGCTCATGCCCTTTGCGAAACCGAAGCGCTTGCCCAAAATGATTGCCAACGCGAGACCGGCAGCACCAGCGTTGATGTGAACCGCGGTACCACCAGCGAAGTCGATAACGCCTAGGTTGTAAACAATCCAGCCACCATCGATGATTTTGCCGGTGCTGTCCACAGTGAAGTTGAACACCCAGTTAGCGACTGGGAAGTAGATAAGGGTTGCCCAAACACCGGCAAACACCATCCATGCGCCGAACTTTGCGCGGTCTGCTATTGCACCGGAAATTAGCGCAACGGTAATGATTGCGAAGGTGGCCTGGAAAGCGACAAATGCCATAGAAGGGTAAGAGCCGGTTGGGTTCAGCGCGTCTTTCAACTGGGCGTCTAGACCAATAAAGCTGGTGTCGATGCCCCAAACGCCGTCGATGCCAATGAAGGTCTTAGTTCCGCCATTGCTAAAGCCAATCGCGTAGCCATAGATAACCCAAAGAACACCGATGAGCCCGAGCGAACCGAAGCTCAGCATCATCATGCTTACAACGCTCTTAGCCTTAACCATTCCACCGTAGAAGAATGCAAGACCCGGCGTCATCAATAGAACTAGCGCAGAGCTAATAAGAATAAAAGCGGTATGTCCCTGATCCAGGTGCATTTGTTTACCTCTCTCCTAATAAACAAGTGACGAAACTCGCCAGCACCTAGATTTTGGCAATGTTGTATTTCGTGAGTTGACCGCAAATGTTTCGTGTTTGTAAAACCAAGTAAATCCGCAAAGTCTGCCATTGTTTAGACATGAAGTTTTTTAGGGTCGAGAGAAACACTTCGCTGCTCATGCTCGTGGCAGCGGTTGCGGGCTTGGTGTGGGCAAACTCTCCCCTCTGGCTGGGCTTAGATCAACTTCGCAACTTTACATTTGGCTTAGGGGCTATCCAGTTCACCTTGGAAGGCTGGATTGATAACTTTGGAATTCCGGCGTTCTTCTTTCTGGTTGGACTGGAATTAAAACGCGAATTTGCCTCGGGGGTTTTGAGTAAACCAAAGGCCGTTTTGGTTCCCGGGTTGGCAGCGATTTTTGGTGTCGCTCTTCCCGCGTTGGTTTATTTAGCAATAGCTGGAGCGAACGCTACGGCGGCGGCTGGGTGGCCAATTCCGACGGCCACCGATGTCACGTTCTCTCTGGCTATTCTTCTAATCTTCGGAAAGACGTTACCTACCGCCGCTCGAACTTTTTTACTCTCTTTTGCAGTGATAGACGACCTAGTCGCAATCGCAATCATCACCGTGCTTTTTTTGGGAAATCCGAGCCTTGACTCGTTGGCCTGGGCTGCAGGGTCTGCAGTGCTATTCGCTGGGTTAGTTAGGACCAAGCCAAACCATTTTTGGAAGCTCGTTGTCTTCCTGTTGGTCGGTTTGGCCGCTATGTTGGCTCTCTACTTCACCGTGATCAGCGGCATGCAGTCATCGGTTATGGGTGTGGTGCTTGGCCTTTTGGTGCCTGCCAAGTTCACAAAATTAACTCAAGAGGCACTTCATCCATGGATTGCAACATTGGTCTTGCCGTTGTTTGCACTCTTTGCGGTGGGCGTGAACCTTGGCCAGGGCAACATATTTGGCGAACCCGTTTTCTGGGCAGTGATGACCAGGCCGATTTCCAAGTTCCTGGGCGTGCTCTCAGGTGGGCTCTTGGGCAAACGGATTTCAGGTGAGTTCCGGGACTTATCAACATCGGTGCTGGCCAGAGTTGCCATCTTGGCAGGCATCGGTTTTACCATCTCGCTCTTGGTAGCCAGGTTGACCTTTGGTCTGGAACCGGCCTACCAAACGGCTGCTGTTGCTGGCACTTTGATTGCCACCTTGATTAGCGCAAGTGTTGCAGCTCTAGCCCTGGTTAGAGCACATCGCGCCTAAACGGCTCACTGCTCGCAAGTACTTCTTCTTGTAGGCGCCGCCTAACATCTCATCGGAGAATACGCTCGTGAGCGAATGCCCGGTATTCCTAAGTGCGATCTGAGACTCGTACATTCGATCGACCAGGGCAACAAAGCGCAAAGCGGCAACCTGGTCGTAAAGAAGCGTTACGTTCAAAAGCACCACGTTGTCTAAATCGGCCAAGAGCTGAAGGTACTTGCTTGGGTGAATTGTGGATAGGTGCTTGAGCAGGGTGGCGAAATCATCCACGGTAGACGAGCGCTTCTTGCCGTCCTGGGCGGCCATCCAGGATTCAAGATCCGACTCAGACAACGATGTCGGGCTATTGTCTACCGGGCGGTGCCGGTAGTCCTCGCCATCGATGGTGACGATTTGAAAGCGATCGGCCATGGCACTGATTTCTCGAGCGAAATCGGCCGCTGCGAAACGGCCCTGGCCCAGAGCATTTGGCGGTGTATTTGAAGTAGCAGCGAACTTGACACCCTTGAGATTTAGCTCGCTGAGCAAACGGGACATCATCATGGTGTCCCCCGGGTCGTCCAATTCAAACTCATCGATGCAAATAAGTTCGTAGCCGCTGAGGTGCGCTACCGCATTCGCGAATCCCAAGACACCAATGAGCCCGGTAAAAGCCAAGAATGAGCCGAAAAGTTTTTTGCCTTTGAACTCGTGCCAGACACTCGCCAAAAGGTGGGTTTTCCCAACACCAAAGCCGCCGTCAAGGTAAACGCCGGCCGGACCAGCGGCCTTTTTACTGAACAGTCCCCCCGTTTTGGCGGGGTTCGCGAATGCTCGGCAGGCATCGATGGCTTTAATTTGGCTTTCGAAACGAGAATCCGGAATGTAGGTGTCGAAGCGAGCGTTAATAAACTCCCGAGGAGGAACCAACTGACCTAGCAACTGAGCGGTTGTAACCGATGGATTGCGGCCAGAGATCGATGGGTACTTGCCGATTGCGATTGCCAATTATTACCTTGCTGGTGGCGGCTTGGTTCAGCCTGGAATATCCTTGATAAGTAGACTCAGACAGTCTAATCAACGTTATGAAAGCGGTAACTCATGCCAGTACCATTCGACCCTTCGGCTGACTTTGCGGAGTATGCGCACCCAGAGGTACTGGTATCAACGGATTGGCTAGCAGCAAACCTTGGCGCTACGGGCCTAGTGGTGCTGGAAAGCGATGAAGACGTTCTGCTTTACCAATCTGGACACATCCCGACCGCTCGCAAAATCGACTGGTTTACCGAACTGAACCACGATGTGGTGCGTGATTATTTGTCTGGTCAAGAATTTGCCGCTCTGCTTTCCAGTAAGGGAGTGAGTCGCGATGACACGGTTGTCATCTATGGCGATAAGAGCAACTGGTGGGCATCCTATGCACTCTGGGTTTTCAAGCTATTCGGACACGCCGACGTTCGTCTGCTTAACGGCGGGCGCGAAAAGTGGATCGCGGAGGGTCGCGAACTGACTCGCGAAACCCAGAGCTTTGAAACCACCGATTACCCTGTGGTTGAGCGCAACGATTCACCGATCCGCGCGTTCCGCGACGACGTTCTAGCGCACTTTGGAAATCCACTCATCGATGTCCGCTCTCCCCAGGAGTACTCGGGTGAGCGAACTCACATGCCTGATTACCCAGAAGAAGGCGCGCTTCGCGGAGGTCACATTCCATCTGCCGCATCTGTGCCCTGGGCCAAGGCCGCAAACGAAGATAAAACTTTCAAAAGCTTGGCTGATCTGAAAGCACTTTACTTGGATGAGGCTGGGCTCAAGGCCGGTGACAACGTGATTGCGTATTGCCGAATCGGAGAACGCAGCAGCCACACTTGGTTCGTACTCAAGTATCTGTTGGGCTTTGCAAACGTGCGCAACTACGACGGCTCTTGGACCGAGTGGGGGTCCTCGGTAGGCGTCCCGATCGTGAAAGGTTCAGAACCTGGAGCTGCGCCTGCCCCTCGCCGTCAACCTAGGGTTGTTCTGTGACTAATCCCCCAAGCATCGACTCGCTTATCTCGGACTTCAATGACCTCGGCGTGCAAGACAGACTTTCGCTCCTACTCGAATACAGCGACAACCTTCCTGAACTACCCGAGCGGTATCTGGATCATCCAGATCTACTGGAGCGCGTTGAGGAATGCCAGTCACCGATTTACCTTTTTGTAGAAGTAAACGAAGACGAGAAAGTGAATCTCTTCTTTAGTGCACCTGCCGAAGCGCCAACCACACGTGGTTTTGCATCTGTCCTTCACGAAGCTCTCGATGGTCTGCCGGCAGAAGTTGTACTTGCTGTGGATAATAACTTCCCGGACGAACTAGGACTCACCGTTGCTGTGTCACCGTTGCGAATGAATGGAATGCGAGCAATGCTTGCCCGAATCAAGAGACAAATCAAAGAGAAGACCGCTTGAAGCTGGAGTCTCTGGTACCGCAAAGGCCACCTGTCGACCTAACGCTCCAAGGATTACGCGAATGGGTGAAACTGGCCGATTGGCCCGCACCTAGCTTCCTACTAAACCTGGTTTCAGACATCGATGGAAATTTCATTGGTGCCAATGGTTCATCGCGCGACTTGAGCAACGATGTTGATCGTCAGGTACTGCTGGGCCTCAGGGAATCGGCAGACGGTATCCTCACCACGGCCAAGACAGCAAGGGCCGAGGCATACAAAAGGTCATCGCTGGCACCACTGGCACTTATTAGCCGTTCAGGCGAGTTTCGCGGTATCCCAGCCGTGGAATCAGGCGAGGCTGGTCCAGTCAGGTCCTTGGTTTATCTCTTGGTCCCCAGTTCACTGGCTCGAAGCACCCGAAAGTCCTACCCCCAAAACTGGATTCGAGTGATCGGGGTGGGTAAAGCCTCCGTCTTCCGCATAACTTTGGCGCTGACCCGAATAAATTGGCGGCGAGTGGTAGTGGAGTCAGGACCTGAGTTCTCGGCTTGGTTGATTCGAGAGTTTGGGATCAAATACCTCAGCCTCACGGTAGTTTCACAAGACCAAAACATCCATGTAGTCG
>CAIYOE010000170.1 GCA_903927775.1 uncultured Micrococcales bacterium
GCAGCGCCTGCGCGCTCCGAACCGGTAAGCGAGACACCTTGAACACGTGGGTCAGCAATCACGTTCGCAATCTGCTCGTTGCTGGCATAGAGGTTCACATATGCGCCAGTTGGGAATCCGGCCTCGGCAAAAATCTGGTGCATGGCGGCGGCCGACTCAGGGCACTGTGCCGCATGCTTTAGCAAAATGGTGTTTCCCAGAACCAGGTTTGGGCCGGCAAAGCGAGCCACCTGGTAGTAAGGAAAGTTCCAAGGCATGATTCCCAGGAGCACGCCCAACGATGCGCGACGAATGAACGCCTGGCCCTCGCCAGCGAATTCCACGATTGGTTCGTCTGCCAAAAAGCGCTCGGCGTTGGTGGCGTAGAAAGAGTAGATGTCTGCGGTGAAATCAACCTCGCCCAGCGCCTGCGCCAGAGGCTTGCCCATCTCGCGAACAATGATCTCGGCTAGCTGCTCGCGCTTCTTTCGGTGCAGCTCTGCCACATTCTCGATTAGTGCAGCACGCTCAGCGATGGTGGTCTTGCGACTCCAGTTCTGGTGGGTGGCGTGAGCCGAGGCGATGGCCTCGGAAATCTGTGCATCGGTGTTTGCCGCGAAAGGGGTTCCGCTCTGGCCAGTGGCAGGGTTGGTAACAACGTAAGTGCTCATGAAACTTCTTTGTTCGATGGTTGGCGGGTTGTTTAGGCGGTGGTCTATTAGAACCCCGCCCGCTGATTTAACTCTAGTTAGTTAGCCGTGCAATTTTCGCAGTTCAACCTTGCGGTTGCATGCCTTGGATCCAGCCGCTGCCAGCTCGCGAGCCTGCTCTTCGGAATCGGCTTTGATCAGCCAGAAGCCGCTCATGTACTCGGCCACATCGTGCAGTGGGCCATCGCTGAAAACACCCGCGCCGGCGCGATTGTCGATCACAACGGATTCCTCCGGCCCGTAAATTCCACAGGCGATAATCCAGTTGCCGTTGGCTTGCAGCTGGTCGTTAAAGGCATCGATGGCGGCAATTTCGTCGCCACTTGCAGAGTTGGTCTGGTGGTCGATTACAGCGATAAGAAATCTCATAGGAACATTATTGTTGGAGCTGGGGGACTCACTCAACAGAAAGCGGTCAACGTCATGAAATCGTTGGCAAAGCGGCTAACGGCCAGAGTCGCCGTGGTGGCCTTGAGCCTGGCTGCCCTTACCGCACAACCGCTAGCTGCGGCCTCGGCGGCTAGCACCTACGCCGTCACCTTAGACTCCAACGGTGCCGCAAGCACTGTGCGCACTCAGGCTATCCCGGCCTCGGGTAAGCACCTTATTGCGGTTCCATTTAACCGCGATGGCTACCAGTTCGCTGGTTGGGCCTTGTCGCCAGCTGGTTCTGTGCGCTACGCCGATAAGGCGTTGATCAAACCCAAGTCCAAGCTAAAACTCTTTGCCATTTGGAATCTTGTGGTGGCTCGCCCAACCATCGGGCTTCACACCATCGGTGCCTTGCTATGGGCCGATGAGTTCTCGGGTGCCGCCGGCAGCAAAATAAACACCACAAACTGGACCTCACGTTACTGCGGTCAGGAGGCAACCAATAGTGGTGGTGCCTGCTGGAACAACGAGCCGCAGTGGTACACGCCCGCTGCCGTGGCGCTGGATGGCTCGGCTCAGGGCAATGCTTTGATAACCACCAACCATGTCTTGCAGGCTCCGACCAACGCCGGACAGTGCCTGGCATCTAGCTGTCAGTTCACCAGTGCTCGATTCGATACCCAGGGCAAGGTTTCGTTCCAGTACGGGTACATCGAGGCAAGAATCAAGATGCCCGCGGGCGGCTTCAACTGGCCGGCTTTTTGGGCGTTGGGTGATTCGATTAGCCAAGTGGGTTGGCCAAACTCTGGCGAGATTGATATTGCCGAGGAGGGTGGAAACCTGCCTATGCGTGCCTCCAGTGCCGTTCACTATTCCACGGTTGAGCAGAACACTTGCTGCGATAACGCCACCTACGATGTGGGCGAGGTGGTGAATGTTGCAAACTATCAAACCGACTATCACACCTACGGAATGGCTTGGACTCCAGGGCGAATGGATTTCTATGTTGATCGCCAGTTGTTTTTTAGCTCCACCCGTCAAAGTATCCGGTCAACAGCCTGGCCGTTTGATTCGCCGTTTTTCCTGATCTTGAACAACGCCACCGGAGGTTTTGGCGGGGACTATACCGGTTGGCTTCAGAGCCAAATGAGTATTGACTACGTGCGAGCCTGGCAGGTAGACGGCCAGGGTAGCGTGGTGCGGCACTAGTTTTCCTCGGAGCACCAATTGCGCGATTATTGCACAGGTGTGTCTTTTGCATTGACTGGACTAAGTTAGTCCACCTAGTCTTATGTCATGGGCAAACAGGTAAACATTCACGCGGCTAAGACAAACTTTTCTAAGTTGGTAGATGAAGTGCTGGCCGGTGGCGAGGTAACTATCGCCAAGGCGGGAAAGCCAGTTCTTCGGCTGGTCAGGATCGAAGAAGAACTGGCTGTTCCAAGAAAGTTGGGCTTTGCCAAGCACCTACTTGATGCTCCCGACTGGGAGGCTCTGGAGGCATACGACAAAGATTTCGCCGAGCTGTTTAGTCAAAGTAAGTTTGATTATCTCGACAAAGAGTAGTGAAAGTGACCTACTTAGTTGACACCCATGTGTTGCTCTGGGCGGCAAGAGATAACTCAGAGCTGGGCAAGCAGACGCGGCGGGTGCTAGAAACCTCGCCGAGTGTTTACTACTCGGCAATCTCGATTGCAGAGGTTTCGATAAAAGAAATTCTGGGCAAGTTGCGTATTGCCCATCGTCTAACCGAAGCCCTTGACGATCAAGGGTTTCTAAAACTAGGGTTCAACGATCAGCACGCTCTAGAAATTTCTCGATTTGAGTCGCTTGCCGGGCATGACCCTTTCGATCGCTTGATTTTGGCCCAGGCAGCCTCGGAAGGGTTCAAGCTCATCACCGCTGACAAAACCCTTCTCGCGCTGGGTTTCGATTGGGTCCTAGACGCCCGAGATTAAGACCGTTTGGCCAAAGCCCAGGTATAGGCCGCGCTAAAACCAAAGCCAACCACCGCGTAGGCGATTGAGAACCAGGTCTGTTTACCCGGCATCAAAAGCGTTACAACGCCCAGCAGGAAAGCGCTGATCTGCATGAGCCTGCCCGAAAACCTAACCGACTGCCAAGTACCCCAGCGGCTCACGCTAAACATGTTGCCTGAAAGTGCAACCAAAGTGATTCCAACCATTCGCATAGACCATTCAAGTGGACCATTGGTCGTTAGTCCAAGGAGCCCGTTGAACAAGCCAGGAAGAACGATCAGCAAAACAGCACTTAGACCAAACACCGATGCGCCGGCCAGCAGCACCTTACGAATCCGTAGCTCCATATTTTCCATCCGTGCGATTATGAACCAATAAAAAAAGAGGGTGAGCAGCCGAAGCCACTCACCCTCTTTTTTAGTTAGTGCTTAGTGACCTAGCTCGGTCTGAGCGTAGTTTGCGTCAGCTTCTGCCGACTTGATGCGTGCGATGCTGAAGATGATTAGACCAAAGACACACTTAGCAAGGATGTCGGCGATCGAGTAACCAACTTCGCGGGCTACAACCTCGTCGAAGCTTGGAGCTCCGGTGTTGCCCATTGCAAGGATGAAGGTGATTGGGTAAACACCCCAGGTAGCGATAAGAAGCAAACGCGCACCCTTAAGCATCTTCTGAACGCGCTCGGACTGGGTCGAAAGGCTCTTGCCGATCTCGATGAACAGTACGTACAGGATGTATAGGAATGGGATGGTCGAGATAGCTCCCCAGCCACCGTTCGAGATTCCGAACAGCTGAGTGTGCATGTCGCCTGGGTAACCAAGGATGATCATCAGTGCGGCTGCTGGAACTAGGCGCTTTAGAAGCGAAGACTGAACTGCACGGGCTAGACCCATAACAGCAACAAGCTCAACCAAAAGCAGTGGAACAGTTAGGAACCAGTCAACATAACGGTAGCCAACGTTGTAGCCGTCGAAACCAGCCTGAGCGGTTCCACCAACGGTGTAAGCAGCGTTGAAGGAGTCGAACATTCTGAAGTAGTGGTAAGCGGCGATAGAGGTTACAGTTGCCGAAACCATTACTGCTAGGCGGAACCTTGGAAGCACGCGGTCGCGCGCGATCCATAGGAAAATGCTGGTGAATAGCATGCTCGCGATACCTAGCGAGAGCATGTTGTAGACGGCAGAGTGTTGTGCCAGATTCATTTGTGTTGCCTTTCATAGATTTATACGTCGTTGTGAATCTTAAGAAGGTTTTTGGCGAGCGCAAGCGCGCCAAAAAACCCGTGAAACGGTCATACAACTTCATACAACCTGAAAGTTTGCTGAGTCGATACCAAAAAGCAGTAACAAAAAGATAACTTTCGAGAAATACGAATTTGAGCTGTAGCAACCTAGGCACAGTAACCTAGGGCTATGCAGCTAAATGACATCCAGATAACGCCCGAACTCAGTGGTCTAATCGCTGTTCCAGAGGGATCCGGACCCTGGCCCGCGGTGGTAATGGTTCACGAGGTTTTCGGCATCGATGCCAACATGCG
The DNA here is from genome assembly GCA_903927775.1 of uncultured Micrococcales bacterium. Taxonomy (GTDB): domain Bacteria; phylum Actinomycetota; class Actinomycetes; order Actinomycetales; family Microbacteriaceae; genus Rhodoluna. Next base: position 4,578 of record CAIYOE010000170.1, read on the forward strand.
CGCCCAAATCACTCGCCTATGTAAGTCGGGTTATGTGGTGCTTATGCCAGATCTCTACAGCCGAGGTGGAATGCGCAAATGCCTCAACGCAACCTTCAAGGCGCTCGCCGCGGGTGAGGGGCAGGCATTCACAGACGTACAGTCAGCCAAGGATTTGCTGGCTACCCGCACCGATGTAACAGGCAAGGTTGGTGTAATCGGCTTCTGCATGGGTGGCGGTTTCGCGCTGTTGCTGTCGACTCGCGGCTACGATGCCTCTGCCGTGAACTACGGGATGCTGCCTAAGAACCTAGACGAGGCACTTTTGGGAGCCTGCCCGATTGTGGGAAACTACGGCGGAAAAGACGGCCAGCTAAAAGACGCAAAGATCAAGCTCGATGCCGTGCTTACCAAGCACGGTGTGGATCACGACATCAAGGAATACCCAAACTCCGGTCACGCATTTATGAACCCCAACCAGGGTGGCGGGCCGGTTTTCGGTACCTTGCTAAAAATCACGGGAGCCACGCCGAATCCAGCAGACGCTGTCGACGCCTGGCAGCGCATCGATGCGTTTTTTGCGGAGCACCTGGCCTAGGGCGCCACTTGCCCATCAGTGGTTCAGGGCACTCCAGGTAGCGTAACCACCATCGAGGTTCCTGACACTAAAGCCGTTGGCTTTCAGAATCTGGGTGGCAATATGACCCCGCTGGCCCACCGCACAATAAACCACCACGTTTTCGGGCTGCAATTCGCCTAAGCGATCGCGCAGCTCGTCTACCGGAATGTTCATGCTTCCGGGAATATGCCCTGCCGCGTGTTCTGCCGGTGTACGCACATCTATGACCTGTGCGTGGTTCGCTATCGCCTGGCTTAGTTCGTGCCATTGCAGAGTTGGTGTGGTTCCGCTCCACACGTTATTTCCAACGTAGCCCGCAATGTTGACCGCGTCTTTGGCGGATCCAAACTGAGGAGCATAGGCAAGTTCAAGATCCATCAGGTCATCGATGGTTAGGTTTCCATGGATGGCAGTTGCAATCACATCGATGCGCTTGTCGACGCCATCTAGGCCGTGTGCCTGAGCGCCCAGGATTTTGCCGCTGGTTGGGTCGAATAGAACTTTTATGGAAACGCGGCTTGCCCCCGGGTAGTAGCCCGCGTGGTTGCTTGGGTGCACATGAATGGCCTGGTGGGGGACCCCGGTGGCAACCGCGGCACGTTCACTGAGACCAGTGATCGCAACCGTGTATCCCAAGGCGCCGAGGATTACTGTGCCCAATGCGGGGTGTGCTGAAACTGCTCGTCCGGCGATTGCATCGGCCACTAAGCGCCCGTGCCGGTTGGCAAGGTTTGCCAGCGGAATCAAAGTTTGGGCGCCGGTTAGCTCGCCGTTTTTCTCAACTGCGTCGCCAGCGGCAAAAATATCCGGGTCACTGGTTCGCTGCTGGGCATCCACCCAAAGTCCTCCAGTTTGGCCTATCTTGAGGCCAGCCTGGGCTGCCAGCTGATTGTCGGGTTCTACTCCCGCCGCGGTGAATACAACTCCCGCGGGGATTACCTGGCCACTCGAAAGCAATACCGATGTTTCGGTGATTTCCGCTACCTCGGCGTTTAAAACTATTTCAACTCCGTTTGATGCCAGTCGATCTTGCAGGGGCTGAACCATTTCCGGGTCGAACTGCCCAAGGATGCTGGAACCGCGTTGAATCACCGTCACAGGGAATCCTAGGTGGCGAATGTTTTCGGCAAGTTCAATAC
>CAIYOE010000171.1 GCA_903927775.1 uncultured Micrococcales bacterium
CGCAGCCGCTCTAAGGTCCGCGCAGCTGGGCAAAACTGTTGCTCTTATTGAGCGTGACAAACTTGGCGGAACCTGCCTTCACCGCGGTTGCATACCCACAAAGGCCCTGTTACACGCAGCCGAGGTAGCCGACGTGACCAAGGAAGCAGCTGCATACGGTGTGAGCGCGTCTTTCAACGGCATCGACATGAACCAGGTCAACAAGTACCGCGATGGCATTGTGGACCGCCTTTTCAAAGGCCTAACCGGCTTGGTTGGCTCGAGCAAGAACATCACTTTTGTTGCTGGTGAGGGTCGCCTAACCGGCCCAAAAACCATCACCGTAGGCGCCGACACCTACACGGGAACCAACATCGTTTTGGCAACTGGTTCATACAGCCGCTCGCTTCCTGGCCTTGAAATCGGCGGTCGCGTTATCACCTCGGAGCACGCGCTTCAGTTGAACTTCGTTCCAAACAAGGTCATTGTCTTGGGCGGTGGAGTAATCGGTGTTGAGTTCGCATCGGTGTGGAAGTCCTTCGGTACCGATGTAACCATCGTCGAGGGTCTACCGAATCTAGTGCCAAACGAGGACCCAACCGTTAGCAAGGCACTTGAGCGTGCTTTCCGCAAGCGCGGAATCAACTTCAAGACCGGCGTTCGCTTTAGTGGCGTTACCCAGAATGAAAATGGCGTAGTCGTGACCCTAGAAGACGGCACAGTGCTAGACGCCGAGCTCATGTTGGTAGCAGTAGGCCGTGGACCAAACACCGCAGGCTTCGGTTACGAGGAGCAGGGCGTGACCATGGAGCGGGGTTGGGTAATCACCAACGACCGCCTACAGACCAGCCTTCCTGGCGTCTACGCTGCGGGCGACATCGTGCCTGGACTTCAGTTAGCGCATCGCGGATTCCAACAGGGCATCTTTATTGCCGAGGAAATCGCTGGCCTGAACCCACGAACCATCGACGAAAACGGAATCCCTAAGGTCACCTACTGCGAGCCAGAAATCGCCTCGGTAGGTTTGTCTCAGGCCAAGGCAGAAGAACTTTACGGCACCGAGAACGTAAGCACGTACGAATACAACCTAGGCGGAAACGGTAAGAGCCAGATTCTAGGCACCGCCGGATTCATCAAGTTGGTTCGCAAGAACAACGGTCCTGTTGTTGGTGTCCACATGATCGGCTCTCGCGTAGGCGAGCAGATCGGCGAGGCCCAGCTAATTGTGAACTGGGAAGCCTATCCAGAAGACGTGGCTGCTCTCATCCATGCCCACCCAACCATGAACGAAGCTATCGGCGAGGCCCACTTGGCTCTAGCCGGCAAGCCACTTCACGCACACGCCTAAGACTTAGACACGTTACAAGGAGTAAATCAATAATGAGCGAAGTAACTCTTCCAGCCCTCGGTGAAAGCGTCACCGAAGGCACCGTAACCCGTTGGCTCAAGAATGTGGGCGACACCGTGGCCGTAGACGAGCCACTGGTTGAGGTTTCCACCGACAAGGTTGACACCGAGATTCCATCGCCCGTTGCCGGTGTGCTTCAGCAGATCTTGGTGGCAGAAGACGAGACTGTTGCCGTTGGTGCAGTTTTGGCAATCATCGGCGACGGAGCCGCTGCTCCGGCAGCCCCGGCTGCCGCACCTGTTGAGGCGCCTGCTGCTCCGGTGGCTGCTCCGGTGGCTGCTCCGGTGGCAGCTCCTGTTGCACCTGCCGCCCCAGCGGTTGCACCAGTACAGGTTCCAACTTTCACTAGTCCGGTTGTAGCGGCACCTGTGGTTGCAGCACCGATTGTTACTGCGCCAGTGGTTGCCGCACCGGTTGTAGCGGCACCTGTGGTCGCGGCACCGATTGTTACTGCGCCTGTTGTTGCATCGCCTGTAGTTGCCAACTCGGACGCGAGCTACGTGACCCCTCTGGTTCGCAAACTCGCGAACGAAACTGGCGTTGACCTCAACACCGTTGTAGGTACCGGCGTAGGTGGCAGAATTCGCAAGGAGGATCTGCTTTCGGCTGCGAACGGATCGGCTGGTTCTTCTGCAGCACCTGCTGCAGCTCACCAGGTTGTGGCATCTGCACTCCGCGGAACCACCGAGCCTATGTCACGCCTTCGCAAGGTGTTGGCAGAGCGCGCAGTGGCATCGATGGTCTCCAGCGCCCAGCTAACCACCGTGGTTGAGGTAGATGTAACCCGCGTTGCTCAACTGCGTGGCAAGGTTCAAAGTGCCTTCGTTGCCAAGAATGGCATCAAGCTGAACTTCATGCCGTTCTTCACTCTGGCTGCGGCGGAGGCACTAACCGCACACCCTAAGCTCAACGCTTCTATCGAGGGTGAGAACATTGTTTATCACGCCAGCGAGAACATCAGCTTCGCGGTAGACACCGAGCGTGGGTTACTGACTCCGGTAATCCGCGATGCTTCAACTCTGAACCTAAGTCAGATTGCGCTTCAGATCGCTGACATGGCTGCGCGTACCCGCGAGAACAAGCTGAAGCCAGACGAGCTCGGTGGAGGCACTTTCACTTTGACCAATACCGGTTCGCGTGGCGCGCTATTCGACACCCCGGTTGTGTTCCTGCCGCAGGTCGCGATTCTTGGCACTGGCGTTGTAACCAAGCGCGCAGCAGTTGTAACCGATGCCGAAGGCAACGAGTCGATCGCAATCCGCAGCATGGTGTACCTAGCCCTGAGCTATGACCACCGCTTGGTAGACGGTGCAGATGCCAGCCGATTCTTGGTGGATGTAAAGGCCCGTCTTGAGGCAGCAAACTTTGAGGCCAACCTGGGCCTTTAGGTTCGACAAACCATCACAACTAAAAGTGCGGTCCCACTGGGGCCGCACTTTTTAGCTTCCAGTGGGATTGCACTTTGATCAGGTTGATCACCAAGACCTTCCCAGTCGCCAACTCACAATCCGGGCGCGCGACAATCTGCTCCACTCCCCCGAGTGCAACATCGTTGAGTACGATCCAGCTTTTTGGAAACCGATTCGTGGAATCGTCCCAGCTTCGGATCGAGTCCAACGAGTCGATCGATTCACGAATGCAGTTCGCAGTTTTTGCCGCTGGCGCTGCGGAGCCACTCGTAGTTGGCGACATATGTTCCTTGTGAAGTTGACCAATGGTCCTGGATGGCTCCTGTCTAGAGGGACTAGTTCCATCCCAGGCAATGCTCGGCGCGAAATTCGAGTTGGAAGAGGCAAGCATCGATGCCCCGACAGAAAGCCCTAGGACGCAGACGACCAGTGGTGTCCGGAGAAGTCCGAACCGGCCGCGTTGCCTAGACGAGAACTCACCGGGCGCAGGCTGGCTCACAAAGCCCGTGTCGTATACAAAGTCGTCAGGTCTAGACGACCTAGAAACGCGCAATCGCGGCGAACTGGCGTGTGTTTCATCATTCTGAACCAAGAAAGACCGGAAACCAACCCTTTGAATATCCAAAACGGAATTAGTCGACTCACTCAAGTGGACCAAACCCGATAGCTTGCTAAACGAACGAACCCTCATAGCAATATCAAACGAATCAAGACACCCGAAAATCCGCTCCGAGCGATAACTGGGGATAACCATCCCTGTTGAAAAGTTACACTTAAGCAATGACTGATTTTTTAGTTGCTGGGTTATCCCCCAACTACGTCTCCTACGACGATGGGCTGACTCTTCAGCGCGAAATTCACTCTCAAGTTTCGAAAAACGAACGTGACAACACCGTAATTTTGCTCGAACACCTACCGGTCTACACAGCCGGTAAGCGAACCGAAGGTGAAGAACTCCCCAAAGATGGAACACCTGTTGTAGAAACAGATCGTGGAGGAAAAATCACCTGGCACGGCCCCGGACAGCTAGTGGGATATCCCATAATGCGCCTACCACGACCAATTGATGTTGTCGGCTATGTTCGTTGGCTCGAGCAGGTGCTGATCGACACCATCGCTGATTTTGGTCTTCACACCGAACGAGTTGCTGGGCGCAGCGGAGTTTGGGCGCCGACCGGCGACGGGAACCACGTCAAGTTGGCGGCCATAGGAATCAGGGTCGCAGACCACACCGCAATGCACGGATTCGCCCTGAACTGCAACAACTCGCTTGAGCCCTACGAAACCATCATCGCCTGCGGCATCAAAGATGCCAAGACCTCAACGTTGAGCGAACTGCTTGGCAAGGAAATAACCCCAGCAATGGCCGCAGATCGCGTCCAGCTCCATCTGAACCAAATCACAAAGGTTGACGCATGACCGATTTGCCTGCACCAAAGAAGATGCTCCGTATCGAGGCAAGGAATGCCGAAGTGCCGATCGAACGCAAACCTTCGTGGATTAAGACAACAGCAAAAATGGGTCCCGAATATCAGGCTCTTCAGAAGATGGTCAAGGGGGAAAACCTACACACTGTTTGCCAGGAGGCGGGTTGCCCTAACATTTTTGAGTGCTGGGAAGACCGTGAAGCCACATTCCTAATCGGAGGATCGCAATGCACTCGTCGTTGCGATTTCTGCCAGATTGACACTGGAAAGCCGGATGCCTTTGATTCCGACGAACCCCGCCGGGTTGGCGAGTCCGTTGCCAAGATGCAGTTGCGGTACGCAACAGTTACAGGGGTAGCCCGAGACGACCTGCCAGACGAAGGAGCCTGGCTCTACGCAGAGACTATTCGCCAAATCCACAAGCAATCACCCGGAACCGGTGTCGAGATCCTGGTACCGGATTTCTCTGGCAAGCCAGAGTTGCTTCAGCAGGTATTCGATGCCCAGCCACAAGTTTTCGCTCATAATCTAGAAACCGTTCCCCGCATCTTCAAGGAGATTCGTCCGGCCTTCCGTTACGACCGTTCGCTAAACGTAATCACTCAGGCACGCAATGCGGGTATGGTTACCAAATCAAACCTGATCTTGGGAATGGGTGAAACCATCGATGAAATTCGCGAGGCTCTCCAGGACCTTCACGATGCTGGCACTGATATCATCACCATCACTCAGTACCTGCGCCCTTCGGTTCGTCACCACCCGGTAACCCGGTGGGTCAAACCAGAAGAATTCGTCTCGCTAAAAGAGGAAGCCGAGGCGATGGGCTACCTAGGTGTGCTGAGCGGGCCACTCGTTAGAAGCTCATACCGAGCCGGCCGCCTTTGGGCTCAAAGCATGGTGGCCAAGGGCCGCGAAGTTCCGGAAAATTTGAAGCACCTCGCTGATGCCGCGCTTGGCTTTAGCCAGGCTGTCTAAAAGATAGGCTTGAGGGATGGCTAAAGACACTAACAAAGAACCTGGGCGCTTCACCCAGATCTGGCGCATTTGGAAACTGACCATCGCTAGCGACAAAAAGGCTCTGCCATATTCGTTGCTCGGATTAGTTGGCGCCCTTGCGATAGGCATAGCACTTTCAGTGGTATCAGCATCTGCTGGGATCTTGGCGCAAATCGCCTGGATTGTTACAGCGGTTTTGGGAGGTGTGCTTGCGTTTAGCATCATCCTTAGCAAGCGAGCCGAAGCCGTTGCCTATGGTCGCATCGAAGGCCAGCCGGGGGCTGTCGGCGCGGTTTTGTCATCGGCGCTGAAACGCGGTTGGAGCGGAACCGAGGAGCCTGTAAACGTGAACCCACGCACTCAAGATTTGGTTTACCGTGTGTCGGGTCCTGGCGGAATTGTCCTCATTGCCGAGGGGCACCGCAGCAGTGTTTCGCGCCTGGTTGAAGAAGAAAAGCGCAAGCTTTCCAAAGTGACTGCCGGAGTACCTGTCACCGTGCTTTGGGTCTGCTCCGACGAGCACTCAGTGAAACTTAGCCAAGTTAGCTCTCAAATTTTCAAGTTGAAGAAGACTCTAAAGCGCGCCGAAATCTCCGAGGTAAACAAGCGTCTGGCAACCATGAAGATGGCGTTACCTGTTCCAAAGGGAATCGACCCTCAGCGAATGAGAACCCAGCGTCGATAACTAGCGTTCAACCCACAGAAAAACCTCGCCCCTGGCGAGGTTTTTCTACTTCTTAGATTCTTACCAAAACCGTGCCGGCGGCTTTGTCATGTAGCCCGCGATTGTCGGCATCCCAGACCGCGACCGGAATAACCATCAGCAAGAGCACCGTTCGGATGAGGCTGCGCCAGAAACCGTTCCAGAGGCCGTCGAGCCGCCGCACCGCAATGAGACACAAACGCATTCCGATTGAGTAACCGAGCGTCGCTATAAGCACCCACTGCATTAACCCGAAGGCGGCGAGTGTGAAATCATTAGAACCACCGAAAAAAGCAATGCTGAACAACCAGGCAATCCCCCAGTCGATGAAAATCGCCAGGATGCGTCTTGGCATTCGAGCCAGACTTCCAGGTCCGTTTTCGGGAAGGCCCAAGCGCTCTCCGGCCCATCGCTGGTTATTCTCTGAAGTCATGCAACAAGACTAAGCGCAGAATGTTTTACATTCTCGAAACACAAGGTAGGCCTGCCCACATTCAAACGGCAGGTAAACTTGCGAGTAGGCGTAATGGCTCGCCGAACCCATCCAAAATCGAAGGGATACCCCCTATGTTCAAGACCGCCTCCGAGGTAGTCAAGTACATCAAGGAAAACGACGTAAAGTTCCTTGACGTTCGCTTCACCGATCTTCCTGGTGTACAGCAGCACTTCAATCTTCCTGCCAGCATGATCGATGAGCAGTTCTTCATCGATGGTCAGCTATTCGACGGCTCTTCGATCCGCGGTTTCGCGTCGATCCACGAGTCGGACATGCAGCTCATCCCAGACGTGACCACGGCCTACCTAGACGCATTCCGTGTCGAGAAGACCCTGGTCATGATCTTTGACATCTACAACCCACGCAACGGCGAAATCTACGGTCGCGACCCACGTCAAACAGCTCGCAAGGCGCAGGCTTACCTCGCAAGCACTGGCATCGCGGACACCGCATTCTTTGCACCTGAGGCAGAATTCTTTATCTTCGATGACGTTCGCTTCGAGTACAAGCAGAACAGTTCGATGCACTTCATTGACAGCGACGAAGCGGCTTGGAACTCCGGCCGCGATGAGCGCGACAGCGAAGGCCGTGGCGGCAACCTGGCTAACAAGACCCCATACAAGGGTGGCTACTTCCCGGTTTCGCCAGTGGACAAGCACGCAGACATGCGCGACCAGATCGTTCTAGAACTTGCTGCCGCAGGCCTTCAGGTGGAACGCAGCCACCACGAGGTTGGTACCGCAGGTCAGGGTGAAATCAACTACAAGTTCGACACCCTACTGAGCTCAGCAGACGACATTCTGAAGTTCAAGTACATTGTCAAGAACGTTGCCGACCAATTCGGCAAGGTTGCTACCTTCATGCCTAAACCACTATTCGGAGACAACGGATCGGGTATGCACGTTCACCAGTCGCTCTGGAAGGACGGCAAGCCGTTGTTCTACGACGAGAACGGCTACGGTGGTCTAAGCGACATCGCTCGCTGGTACATCGGTGGAATCCTTAAGCACGCTCCATCGCTGCTTGCGTTCACCAACCCAACCGTCAACAGCTACCACCGTCTAGTTCCTGGCTTTGAGGCTCCGGTCAACCTGGTTTACTCGGCTGGTAACCGTTCGGCAGCAATCCGTATCCCGATGACCGGAACTAACCCGAAGGCAAAGCGTATCGAGTTCCGTGCGCCAGACGCCTCGAGCAACCCATACCTAGCTTTCGCAGCTATGTTGATGGCCGGTCTCGATGGCATCCAGAACCGCATTGAGCCACACGAGCCTGTAGACAAGGACCTGTACGAACTTCCAGCCGAAGAGGCAAAGCTGATCCCACAGGTTCCAGGAAACCTAGAGGACGTGCTCAAGGCTCTAGAGGCAGACCACGACTACCTTCTAAAGGGCAACGTTTTCACCAAGGACCTAATCGAAACTTGGATTGACTACAAGCGCGAGAAGGAAATCAAGCCACTGGCACTTCGTCCTCACCCATACGAGTTCGAGCTGTACTTCGGCGTCTAATCCAACCATTGCAAAAGGGTCACACCGCAAGGTGTGGCCCTTTTCGCTTGAGCGGTAACCCCAAAAGGGCAGGTTCCTGATCTTGGTTTAGTCGAGTGTAATCTGACCTCGGCCGATCCTAGTCGTCGGCTGGCTTTGGCTCCCAGCCGTAAAACAACCGCTCGAAAACAACTCGCGCTCTTCTAGTTTGCGCGAGATAGTCCTGTTCCAATAGCGAGGCACTGAAATGCGGATACTCCAGAATGCGTGCGATACCCTCGAGTTGCTTACGGTCTACCGGCAAGACATCGGTGCGTTTGTTTGCCCATAGAACAGACGCGCTCCTGACTCGCGAACAAAGTGTCCAAGAGGCAGCCAGAACGTTGGCATCGTGCTCGGCAATCAGCCCGGCCGTTACGCAAGCTTGTAGCGCTGGCAATGTCTTTGGTGTGCGGATTCCAGGGTTGTCGTGACCGTGCTGCAATTGCATGAGCTGGACTAGCCATTCGACGTCACTCAGCGATCCCCTGCCGAGCTTTAGATGGCGTTTTGGATCCGCACCTTGCGGAAGCCTCTCCGTCTCAACTCTGGCCTTGATTCGACGAATCTCGAGAACGACCTTTGGCTCCACCAGTTTTGGATACCGGTGTTCGTCGACTAGGGACTCAAAGGCATCGGTAAGGGCTCGAGAGCCAGCGATCGGCTTCGCTCTGAGCAACGCCTGCGATTCCCAGGAGTCACTCCAACGTTCGTAATAGGCGCGGTACGAGTCCAAAGAACGTACTACTGGTCCATTTTTACCTTCGGGCCGTAAATCGAGATCCAACTCAAATTCGAGCAGTTGGTCCTTGCTCAGGTCCCGAATCTCGGAGACTATTCGCTCGGCGGCCTGTTGAGCGACACCTGCATCCACGCCGGGCATGGGTTGATAAACGAACATAACATCGGCGTCGGAACCAAAGCCCATCTCACCACCTCCGGTGCGACCCATAGCGATTATGGCGAAGTCCACAGCGTTAGCTAATCGAAGCCCGCCCAGCCTGAAATCACTTGTAGTGCGAACCGTGTGAAGGATTGCCCTCAGGTACGTCTCATTCAGTTCCGAGAGGGCGGTAGCTATTTGGTCAATGTTGAGCTCGCCAAGCACCGCCCCCATGGCAACTCGCAACGTTTCACGTCTGCGAACACCGCGTATCGCGCTGGCTGCGCTCTGGGAGTCGGAATGCCGTTCGGTGATTGCCAAAAACTCCGCTGCCAATTCATCGAAAGTCATGGGTATGAGTTCTTCGGTTCGCTCGAACCAGGCAGCCGCTTCTGGAATCCGCTCAAAAAGCGAGGTGGCCAAACGACTATTTGCTAGGACCTGTGTCATGCGCTCGGCTGCGCCCGAGGCGTCTCGGAGCATGCGCAAATACCAGGGTGACTCCCCCAAATCCTCGGATAACCTGCGGAAAGCCAAAAGCGCTGAATCTGGGTCGGTGCCGCGAGCGAACCACTCTAACAAAACGGGCAGAAGCTGCCGTTGAATGGCCGCTCGACGGCTCAAACCACTTGTCAAAGCAGCGATGTGCGTCAGCGCACCTTTGGGGTCGGTGAATCCGATGGCTCCTAGACGGTCAATCGCCTGGGAATCCGAAAGCACCATCGATAGATCATCCAGTTTGGCAACGGCCGAAAGCAGCGGACGGTAAAATAGCTTTTGGTGAAGCCCCCGAACCTCGGCCTTCACTCTTTCCCACTCAGTCACCAGGCTCTC
>CAIYOE010000172.1 GCA_903927775.1 uncultured Micrococcales bacterium
GCAGCGCTTGTGTCCCCGCTCGACCTGCGGAAATCATCACACCGGCATCGCCCACCGGCAAGAAGATCATCTCGCCGGCTTCCACATGGCGCCCGTCTACCGTGAGCGAACCGGTCAACGGAATAATCGCGTGCTCAAAGTGATGGTCCAGTGGCACCATCACGGTTTCTAGCCCATCGATGCCCAACTGCACACCCACCAGAGGTGAATAGACAGTGGCCGGAGAAGTGGCACCGTGGAAGTCGCCAACAAACACTTTGGCGCTGAAACCGCGACCGGCGACCCTTGGCAGGTTAGCGTGGTGTTCAAAACTCGGTGCAAGCTGACGATGCGTGTCTGGAAGGGCAATCCAGAGTTGAACCGCGTGCATGAGTTTTGCCTGATCAAAAGGAACCATGGGGTTCACCAGCCCGAGCTCGCTGTGTGCGATTCCTCGTCCGGCGGTCATTAGATTGAACTCGCCTGCCCTCAGGGTCTGCACAGAGCCGATTGAATCGCGGTGCTCCACTAGACCATCTAGAAGCCAAGTGGCGGTTTGCAAACCGGTGTGCGGGTGAGCGGCAACCACCATTGAGTCATCAGCGATGGTTGGCCCGAAGTGATCTAGGAAAACCCAGGCTCCAACTTTTCTAAGCCCGGCTTGCGGCAACAGGCGCTGAACCTCAACGCCGGTCCTTGTGGTGAGGCGAATCGGACGAGGTTTTACGATCTGAGCTTGCGGGTGTTGCACGCTTTCAGATTACGCCTGTGTGATGAGCAAAAGGTCCCGGCTGACAACGTGTCAGGTCGAAACCAAAACTGTTTCCTAACGTTGCAGGCATGAAGAGTTTGTTCGAGTCTGAGTTGGAAGCAAGCGCGAGTGCAAAACCGCTGGCGCCGGCCCTAAAACTGCTGCTGGTACCTGTTCTCGCACTGGGTCTTGCCCTTGGGCTTGCGACCGGTGGCTTTGCCGCAACTGTGGCATCCAAGCCCGCACCCAAGCCAAATCCAACCGCCACTCTGGGCTCACTGAAATCAGTGGGTCTGGCAGGTCAGGTGCTTGCGGCAACCGCTGCCGTCGATGTCATGGATGGGCAAACCGTGACCGTGAGCGGCAAGGGTTACAGCACAAAAGTCGGAATCTACGTGACCTATTGCGTGTTGCCGGCGGCGGGTCAAAGACCCGATCTTTGCGGGCCTTTCGATATCACCGGTGCAAGCAACTCTTCTACCTGGATCTCTTCTAACCCACCGATTTACGCCAAGCCGTTGGTAAAACCATTCGGCAAGGGCGGCACCTTCAAGGTGAAGTTGGCGCTAACCAAAATGATTGGCGACCAGGACTGTACTCGGGTGGTCTGCGCAATCACCACCAGAGCAGACCACACCCTTGGAGCTGATCGAAGCGCCGATGTGTTCATCCCGGTTCGCTTCAAACCATAGACCCCACCCATAACAAAGGAAACCAATGAAGAAACTAATCATCACTTTGGCAGTTGCAGCACTTGCAGGAGGCCTAGCTGTTCCAGCTCACGCAGCCGGCGTAACCGTTTCGGTAACCCCGAACCAAGATGTAGCCCGCACCGCAACCAGCGTTGGCGTAACCCTTTCGGGAATCCCAGCCGGCCAGGGTGTCTACGTAATGTACTGCGCCAAGTCGCTCACCGCCAACGTGCGCTCGAGCAGCTGCTACGGCACCGGAATCTGGGCCAGCACCGACACCAACATGTTGGCGCAGGGCGCTGTTGCAACCACCGGCACCCTAAACCTGCCGGTAGCACTGACCTTCACCCCAAAGGGTGGTTCGCTAGTGAACTGCGAGACTGCTGGTTGCGGTGTATTCGTTCGTCGTGACCACATGGGTCCAACCGATTACTCGCTAGACACCTTTGTGCCAGTTTCGTTTGTTCCACTGGTAGCGCCAAAGGTCACCGCGGTTGCCGAAAAGGGACGAGTTCTAGTAACCGTGGCCGGCTACAAGGGTCAGACTCTGAACATTGCCTTTGGCATGCGCACCCTAACTAAGGCCATCGCCACCGACTCGGCAAAGTTCTACATTGGAAACAGTGCGGCCAAGAACGTGAACTTGGTCGTGACCGCTGGAGCAGTCAATGCACTGACCCAGAAGATCGAGTTGGTTAAGTAGTACCGAAATCAGGAACCCTGGTTGCCGCTTCTCTAGGATGAGCGAGCGGCCAGGGTTCCTTCAATTCCGGCAACTGTAAAGCGCTCAAGGGCTGAGGCCTCGCTAGCGAAGTCGGAACCCTCATCGATGCGCTTGGCGGCGGCGGCCACCGAGGCGTAAATCAAATTGGCGGTGGCGGTAACATCTTGGATGCCCAGCTGAGTAATCGGGCTGATTAGCGCAAACATAAAGTGGCCGTGCATGGCCCGGAGCATTCCGCGCGAGTCTTCGGGGAGCGACTCAATACTGATTTGGCGAATCGCACGGTGATCCGCGCTGGCCAAGTGAGCCAGCGA
>CAIYOE010000173.1 GCA_903927775.1 uncultured Micrococcales bacterium
GATTAGCAGGCCCAGAGTGAGTCTCCAGCCCTCGGCTAGGCGGTTGCGCTTGGTCAACCCACGCACTCTGCGAACCAACACCTGTTCGGCCCACATCGACTGAAAATCAAACACGCGTTGAATCGCCACCGATGAAGCAACCACCGGCCTAGCAGGCAACTTTGCAAACTGACCGGCTTGGTCGGCTAACCGGGATGGATCTACCCGGCTTGCCAACAGCACTCCGGGAATCACAAAAAACGCCACTCGCAAGGCTGTGACCAGGGCGGGTTGCCAAAGGTGATTTGAGCTGAGCCACCAGTTAGAGAAACCAATCGAGACGATTCCGATTAGTGCGGGGATCAGAATTTTGAACGACTTTGGCTTCCAATATTTGATCCCGCCCAACAAACCCAGAATCAGGACGGCAAGTGCAAGTGCCAAATAACCAACGCTGGCCTGCTGAAGATTAGAAATCTGCCAAGAGCCAATCAGCAAAATCATGGATGCCCCCAGAAGCCCGAATGGGCTGAGTTGCGGCTTGGATTCGGACAGTGAGCGCGAATGAGGTGTGCCCTGGGGCTCGGGTGTGCCCTGCGTTTCGGGCTTGGCTGGAGTGCCCATACCCAAGTCTTGAACCTCGTCGCAGATTGCAACCAGGTCTTGATCGTGGGTAGCCAACCAGATCTGGCACCCCGACTCTCTGGCAATCAGAATCTGGCGAACCATCAAGGCCCAGTTGTTTCGGTCTTGGCCAACGGTAGGTTCATCCAGAATCAAGAAGCGAGGTTTACCCGCCAGAGCGCTGGCCAGGGCAAGTCTGCGCTGTTCCCCACCCGAGAGCTCGTGCGGGTTCTGCTCTAGGTGTTGACCCAACCCGAGGTCAACCAAGAGTTGACGGGCATTTTCGGTGGCTCCAGCCGATTTCAAGACGGTATCGCCTGCAATGGTAAAGGCCGCGTTCTGGGGTAGCCAACCCAAAGACTCGGGACCATGCTCGCTGAGTAGTTGATGCAACTTGGCGGTCAGGGCGGTGGTCTTACCGCTGCCACTCGGGCCGACCAGGGCGGTAATGGAACCCTCTGGGTGTGCAGGTGTCATAGTCTCCTCGGTGCTGGTGAAAGCATCGATGGAAACCTGCGGAGCTGACTCTTTGGGTACCCAAAGCCCCCAACTGACTAGTTGATGGTGGTGGTCCTGCAAGATTTGCTGAGCGGGGCCATCGTCCATGATTTGACCGTGACCATTCAGAACAATGATGCGATCCACCAGGTCGAGCCAAGGCTCAAACTGATGCTCGGCGATAATGGCGGTTGCTCCGGAGTGTTCCAGATATTGGCTCACTGCCAGGCGCACCTGAGCTGCCGAATCCGCATCCAACATGGATGTCGGTTCATCCAAAAGCAAAAGTTGTGGAGCGAGCGCAACTAGGCCAGCAAGGCAAACCCGCTGTAGCTCTCCGCCGCTGAGCTGGCGGGGCGAACGCGCGGGTTCCATGTCCTGCAGTCCCACCCAGGTGAGTGACTCTGTGACCAAATGCCCGATGCTAAGCGCCGGCAAGCCCGCGCTCTCGGCGCCAAAAGCAACATCACGAAAGACTGTGCTGCCCACTGTTGCGTCTATGGAATTCTGTAGCAACAGGCCGTTTGGCTCGGCGCAATATTCACCGCTGATGTTGGCGGTCTCTAGGTTGCCCAACACGCCCGAAAGCGCCATCAACAGCGTGGACTTTCCGGCACCGCTTGGGCCCAGCAACAAAACCCGCTGCCCCTGTGGTACCTCGAAACTCACATTTTGCAACACCGGGCGGGTTGCCAAGTAAGGCAAAACGCTTAGGTTCGTTGCCGAAACCGCGGTTGGCATTTGGATAGTCGTGCGTCTAGGCGTTTAGCTTGGCGGCACGTGAATCGCGCCCGGCCGCAAAAGCGTTGAGCGCACCGGTGGCACCAAGAGCGCGAACCAGGAACCAACCACCGGCTCCAGAAATCACCGCACCCGAGACAACTCCGCAAACCAGGTAAACGGCCTTGAATGCTGGGCTGTAGTCGGGAACGTATGAGTAGAACTCGTAAATCACCTCGAAAAGCGCCGAAAGAGCGCCGCCCAAGATGGCGATCCACAGGTTGAAACGCTTGTAGGCAAAAAGCAAAACTATGAGTTCGATTCCGAGTGCCTGCAGGCTAGCGGAAATCAACACTGTTGCACCCCAGGTGTTACCCAAAAGCAGCTCCACATTGGCGGCAATCAACTCTGCGAATAAAGCGGCTCCAGGCTTACGAACCAAAACCGCACCAACAACCGCGGGCAAAATCCAAACACCAAGTTGAAGTTCGGCCATCGGTGGAAATGCGGTGGTTAAGGCGGTTACCAAGGGGTAAAGGTAGCTGTCGTATCCCCAGAATGCCACACCCAGTGCTGCGGCCAGCATGGCTAACGTGATCAGATCTACTCCGCGCCAGGCGAGTTTAGGACGATTGGTTTCTTGTGGCATTTCGGCTCCCTTGAAATAGGTTTCAAAGAAGAGTGGCGCTCTGCGCCAGCTGAGTGACTCGACTTCCTACGGCGGCATTACCCGCTTCAGGTTCGAGGGTCTGCAGTACACCGCACTCTCAGCGCCTTACGGCGCTCCCCTGTCTTTCTTTTTGTAGTTTAGCTCAACTGTTTCGATTTAGCGACGGCCTCAAAGCCCCCCCCCCGACGCTGGAGGGCTCTAGGGTTGCCAATTCTTCCGCTGTAAAAATCTCGTCCACTAGCGGCAGCTGCAATTTCAAGACATTCATTCCGTTTTGCTGCTCAAAACGCCAAGTACTGCTCAACTCTGATATCAACTTGGTACCGGTTCCGTTGGCGATTTCGGGCGGAGGCGGTGTGCCATCGTTGCTGATTTCAAGTAGCAGATTCCAACCGTCTCGAGTGTCTAAGTCAAGATGGACTTTGGTAGCTCCGCCATGACGTATCGCATTGCTGATTGCTTCGGTTGTAATCGCAAAAATGTAGAACGCGTTGTTTGGATTGAGTTCAATCAAATCCAGATCTGGCTGACTTGCTCGCCAGGTGAAGTCACAGACGCCCTCCCACGACACCTGTAACCCACTCAAGGATTCGATTAGGTCCAGTTCTTGCTCGGCGCCTTGCTGCAGCGCAGCCACCGCGCGGTCTAGGTCTTCCTGTGCCAAGTCCAAGGCCTTTTGATCATTGGGGGCAGCGTTAGCTAGCCGCGTGACAGCAGCCGTAATGGCTCCTTGCACGGTTCCGTGCAGTTGAGAAACCAGTTGTCTGCGACTCAGCCAAAGATTCTGCTTGAGCCTGGTGATAGCCCTGGCC
>CAIYOE010000174.1 GCA_903927775.1 uncultured Micrococcales bacterium
ACGGTGAGTAACCTTTCAATCCAGCCGCTTAGTCCCCTCGATGGCCGCTATCGCGCAGCCGTCTCGGACCTGGGCCAGCACCTATCCGAGGCCGGCCTGAACCGTGCCCGCATCCATGTAGAGGTGGAGTGGCTGATTCACCTAGCCAACCGTGATGTTTTGAGCACCGGCCGCGCCCTTAGCCAGACCGAGATCACCACCCTGCGCGCGTTGGTCACCAACTTTGGCGATGCCGATGTGGCAGAGCTGGCCAAGACCGAGGCGGTAACCCAGCACGATGTAAAGGCCATCGAGTACTACATCCGCGAGCGCCTGACCCAGCTAGGCCGCACCGATCTGCTTGAACTGACTCACTTTGCGTGCACAAGCGAAGACATCAACAACCTCTCGTACGCGGTCACCGTTCGAGACTCGATCAGCCAGGTGTGGCTGCCAAAGGCTCATGCCCTGCTTGCCAAGTTACGCCAGATGAGCGCGCAGTACGCTCAAGTCCCCATGCTGAGCCGCACGCACGGCCAGCCGGCCACCCCCACAACCATGGGCAAGGAAATCGCGGTATTTATTTATCGCCTTCAGCGCCAACTCAATCGCATCGAATCGGCAGAGTACCTCGGCAAGTTCAGCGGTGCCACTGGCACCTTTAGCGCTCACTTTGTGGCCGCCCCGAACGTGGACTGGATTGCCGAATCACAACTTTTCGTTGAGGGCCTTGGGCTTACTTGGAACCCGCTGACCACTCAGATTGAATCGCACGACTGGCAGGCCGAGCTGTATTCGTCGGTGGCTCTTTTTAACCGCATTTTGCACAACCTTTGCACCGATGTCTGGACCTACATCAGCCTTAACTACTTCAAGCAGATTCCGGTGGCCGGCGCCACTGGTAGCAGCACAATGCCGCACAAGGTGAACCCGATTCGCTTCGAGAACGCCGAGAGCAACCTCGAGTTGAGCAACGCCATACTGGAAAGCCTGGCTCAGACTTTGGTTACCAGCCGCATGCAGCGAGACCTAACCGACTCCTCTTCGCAGCGCAATATCGGGCTTGGTCTTGGCCACTCGGTTTTGGCGCTGGACAACGTGACTCGCGGACTGGGACAACTTGAACTCAGCGAAAGCGTACTTTTGGGTGATCTGCTCGAGAACTGGGAAGTTCTTGGTGAGGCCATTCAGACCGTGATTCGCGCCGAGGTGGCAGCTGGCCGAAGCAATATCAGCAACCCCTATGAGTTGCTCAAGGAACTAACCCGCGGAAAGCGAATCGGAGGCGAGGACCTAATCACTTTCGTGAACGGACTCGACCTTCAGCAGGAGGCCAAAGATCGACTTTTGGCGCTAAAGCCACAGACCTATGTTGGTGTTGCAGCCACCCTGGCGGAGCGAGTCCAAGGCTAGCTCAAAACCTCGGCAAAACTAAACCCCGGCTCGATTTGAGTCGGGGTTTTGGCTCAGGTTTTGAACGCTTACTTTAGGCGTGGCTGATTCGGGTCGTGTTCGTCGTCTTTTACGGTCAGCGCCAAAGTGGCAATGCCAACCAACACAACGATGAAGGTCACGCCAGCCCAGATCAGGGTCTTACCCAGATCGCGCAAACCTCCGTAGGCAATGAGTCCGACCACAACAGCCGAGATAAATGACAGGGCTAGGTAGACATTGACGCCGATTTTGGTGTTTGGATTGGTCATTGTTTAACCCTAAGCCTTTGTTGTTGTTTCAGATGCGGCGGAGATTCCAAAGTGGACCGCACACAGAATCATGTAGGCACCAAAGAAACCTACAGAACCAACAACATCCAAGGGAACGAACAAGAACAGCAACCCTAGAGCCAAAGCCAAAACGCTGCTGACGCTGTACTCTCGGCCCCGCGGAGTTTTGGTACCGAGTTTGAGTGCTTTGAAAAGATCGTATGAACCCGACAGGAGTCCCCAACCAGCTACCAAGTACTTGAACCAAAGGTGATCTTGCGCAATAGGAGTGTTGGCCGCTGCCAAACCAACTACCAAGGCCAATGCGGTTACTACCACGCTGTCTAGTTCTGCCAGTTTTTTTCGTTGCAGCAGCGAAGTAAAAACAGACACCATTGCGTAACCGACACCAAAACTGGTTAGAGCTAAGAGGCCCACCTGCACACTGTGGCTTTGCGAAAAGGTCACAATCAGGCCCACCTCGAGGCACACTGCCGCACGCAAAATAAGTAAAAGTCTCACGCTTCTATCGTTTCACAACTGAGGCCTTTGAAGAACCGAAACTTAAGGTTCCAGACGCTAAAAACTGTGCAAACCCACTAGGCCTTCATGTTTGCAAAGCGAGAATAACGACCCTGGAAGGCAACGGTGATGGTACCGGTTGGGCCGTTTCGTTGCTTAGCCAAAATAAGGTCGGCTTCGCCGGACCGAGGGTGGTCCTTTTCACCTATGCCCTCACGGTGCAAAAGAATAATGACGTCGGCGTCTTGTTCCAACGAGCCAGACTCACGAAGCTGCGAGATATCTGGCTTCTTGTCTTTTGTTTGTTCACTCTGACGGTTCAGCTGTGAAATTGCGATAACCGGCAGGTTCAATTCCTTAGCCAAAAGCTTTAGCGAACGGCTGAACTCAGAAACCTCTTGCTGACGGCTCTCTACCTTCTTGCCGCTGGTTAGAAGCTGCAAGTAGTCAATCACAATCAACTTGAGGCCATATTGCTTTACCAGACGACGACACTTGGCGCGGATCTCTACCAGAGTGAGGTTGGGGCTGTCATCGATGTAAAGCGGAGCGCTATTTAGCTGCCCACGAACGGACACAATCTTGGTCCAGTCGCTGTTGTCCACCATACCTTTACGCATGCTCTGCAACGGAATGCTGGTCTCGGCGCTGAGCATACGCATGGCGATCTCAGAGCGACCCATTTCCAGCGAGAAGAAGATAGCTGGCTTGTTGTAGCGAATAGCCGCATTTCTAATGAAGTCCACCGCCAGAGTTGATTTACCAACCGCTGGTCGCGCGGCAACGATGATGAGCTGCCCAGGGTGCAATCCGTGGGTGAGTTCATCTAGTTCGGCGAAACCAGTTGGAACGCCTACCAATTCGCCGCCGCGATTCTGCGCTAGCTCGATGTCGTCGATTGCGGCCTGAAGGGAATCCCCCAGAGTGCTGAATTCGTCTGTAGCGTTGGCTCGAGCCACACCGTAAACCTCGGCCTGAGCGGAGTTCACCAGGTCTTCGACTTCGCCTTCGTTGCTATAGCCCATCTGTGCGATTCGAGTTCCCACCTCAACGAGGTGACGCAGGATGGACTTTTCCTTGACAATCGCAGCGTAAAAAGCCGAACTTGCTGCGGTAGGAACAATAGACGTGAGAGTGTGCAGGTAATCGGCTCCGCCGGCACGAACTAGATTTCCGCTCTTGACCAGTTCGTCTGTGACGGTGATTACGTCTGTTGGCTCGCCCTTGCTGTAAAGGTTGACGATTGCCTCAAAAATTAGTTCGTGCTTTGGGGCGTAAAAATCTGTTGCCTTGACTTGCTCAAAAACCTCGGCTACGGCCTCCTGCGAGAGCAACATTCCACCCAGGGTGCTTTGTTCGGCCAACATGTCGCTAGGCAAAACTCGCTGACCTAGATTCTGCTCTAGGGGTGGCACTGCCGCCAAGCTCATGGGATCTCCTTAAGACCTAATACTTCAGTAATAGCATCGGTCACCGACATTTAACCTTCAACCAACCCTGTGCACAGACATGTGGATAACTGTGGAAACACGCCGTAAAACCTGTCGATAACTTGTTGATAAACCTGTGGAGCATTTGTGGAAACAGGGCGCAAACCCCTATAAACACTCACTTCAGAGGCTGTTGATAACTTTAAGGCCAAACCCTAAACCTAAGGTAGAGGGTTGTGGATAACTTTTCGGTTAAGCGAAAGCGGGTGACCACAAGTGGCCACCCGCTTTAGTTTTGAAACTACTTGGCTGCTACAACCAAAAGGTTGAGCTTGGCGCTTAGGTCGCTGTTCAAACGAACGGTTGCAACGTGTGCACCAACGGTACGCACTGGAGCAATGAACTCGATCTTGCGCTTGTCAATGTCGCCTAGACCCGCAGCGGCAACAGCCTTTGCAACGTCGGCGGTCTTAACAGTGCCGAACAAACGCCCACCGAGACCGGCCTTGATGGCTAGCTTGATGGTAGCGGCTTCTAGCGAAGCCTTTAGGGTCTGTGCTTCTTCAACGGTAGCTAGAGCACGGGCATCGCGAGCTGCGCGGATCTGTTCGATCTGCTTCTCGCCACCCTTGCTCCATACAACAGCGAAGCCGCGTGGTAACAAGAAGTTACGTGCGTAACCGTTCTTTACCTCTACAACGTCGCCAGCGGCGCCGAGTCCAGTTACCTCGGTAGTCAGGATTAGCTTTGACATTCGATTGCTCCTTAGCGGCCAGCGCCTGCGTAAGGTAGCAAAGCTACCTCGCGAGCGTTCTTGATGGCACGGGAAATTAGGCGCTGCTCCTGAACAGAGACACCGGTGATGCGACGGGCGCGGATCTTTCCACGGTCCGAAAGGAACTTACGCAGGGTAGCGATGTCCTTGTAGTCGATTACGCCTACACGGATTGCCTTTACAGGGGCAAGCTTGGCGTTCTTTGCATTGCGTGGCTTACGACGTGGGTCGCTCTTTGCAGCCATTTGATTCTCCTTAAAAAGTTTCTAAAGATTTAGAACGGGGTGTCGTCAGCGCCAGATCCGGTACCTGGGTTTGCCCAGGCGTCGGTTGCAGCTGCTGAGTTACGGGATTGGGTAGCTGGAGCATCGCCCCATGGGTTGCCGTTGCTTACTGCCGCAGAACCGCCTTCGCGAACTCGGTTGGTTACTACGGCGGTTGCTCTAAGCAACGATGCACCGATGTCCTCAATCTCGAGTTCTAGCGAAGCGCGAGCCTCGCCGTTGGCTGCCTGGTAGGCAGATGGAGCCTTCATTCGACCGGTAACCACTACGCGGGAACCCTTGTGCAGCGAGTTGGCAATGTTTTCTGCCAGTTCGCGCCAAGCGGTACAGCGAACCCAAACGGTTTCGCCATCTTCCCAGGCACTGGTGGTGCGGTTGAAGGTGCGTGGAGTGGAACCTACACGCAGCGAAGTGACGGCGACGCCACCCTGGGTGTAACGCAGTTCTGGATCTGCGGCAAGGTTGCCGACAATCGTGACGTTAACTTCCCCGGCCATAATCTTTACTCGCTTGCCTTCTTGGCTGGACGTGCAGAACGGGTCTTGACTGGCTTTTCAGCTGCAAGTTCAGCGGCCGAAACCTCTGGTACGTCTACTGGATTGATGTTTACGATTGCCTCGTTGGCGCGTAGAACCTTGGTGCGTAGAACGGCTTCCGACAGCTTTAGCTGACGGTCAAGCTCTACAACATCTGCCGGCTTAGCGGTCAACTGAATGACTGCGTAGATGGCTTCGGTCTTCTTAGCGATTTCGTAGGCAAGACGACGACGGCCCCAAATGTCAACCTTGTCAACGGTGCCTTCACCGTTGCGGATTACATTGAGGAACTTGTCGAGGCTTGGAGCGACGGTACGTTCTTCGACTGTTGGGTCGAGCAGAACCATTAGCTCGTACTTATGCATGACTAACCCACCTCCTTTGGACTAGAACGGCCATGGGACTTCCATGGCAGGAGGGTATGTGCATTTCGACTGCGCTGGCCTAACCGGATGGATGAGCTTGCGCAACCTTTCTAGACTACCTTGCCTGCCACCAGGCAAGCAAGCGTTTTTTGGCTTCATCCGCACCGATTGAACCTTCTTCAAGGCGCAGTTCCATGAGGAACTTATAAGCCTCTCCCACTTCTCGGCCCGGACGAATACTCAGAATCTCCATGATCTGAGATCCATCCAGGTCTGGTCGAAGCGCGTTTAGCTCTTCTTCTTGTGCCAAGTGAGCGATTCGCGCCTCCAGATCGTCGTAGGCGTGGGCTAGTCGATCGGCCTTGCGTTTGTTTCTGGTTGTGACGTCGGCACGTGTCAGGGCATGCAACCTAGCAAGTTGATCTCCGGCATCGCGGACATACCGGCGAACCGCGGAATCGGTCCAGGGCTGGTCACTGTAGCCAAAAAATCGCAGGTGGTGCTCAATCAGGTGAGCCACCGCCTTGGTGGTGTCGGTGTCGAAGCGCAGTTCACGCATGCGCTTCTTGGCCAGTTTGGCGCCGACTACATCGTGGTGATAAAAACTCACTGCGCCGCCGGCTTCTAGCCTGCGAGTTGCCGGCTTGCCAATATCGTGCAGAAGCGCAGCGAAGCGCAGCACGAAGTCGCGCTCGAGGCCGTAGTCCTTTTCATAGTCAATGGCCTGCTCAACCACCATCAATGTGTGTTCGTAAACATCTTTGTGGTGGTGGTGTTCGTCGCTTTCCAGGCGCAGCGCGGGCAACTCAGGCAGAACCACCTGTGCCAGACCGCTGTCTACCAGAGCCTCGAGTCCTAGGCGCGGGTTGGCTCCCAGCATCAACTTGACGAACTCGGCCTGGATGCGCTCCGCACTAACAATCGCAAGGCGATCGGTCATCTGCTTCATTGCCTCGAAGGTGGCCGGTTCTATTTCGAAACCCAACTGGCTGGCAAAGCGAGCCCCACGCATCATTCTCAGCGGGTCGTCGCTGAATGAAATTTCGGGTTCGATCGGCGTCTTCAGAATGCCGTCTAGCAAATCCTGCAGACCGTTGGTGGGGTCTACAAAAACCTGCTCCGGCAAACGAAGCGCCATGGAGTTGACTGTGAAGTCGCGGCGAAACAGGTCGGCTTCTAGGCTCTTGCCAAATGCCACCAGAGGCTTTCGGCTGTCGGCGTCGTATTCGTCGGATCGGTAAGTGGTGATCTCAACGGTGTCGTTACCAATGCGGGCACCGATGGTTCCGAATTCTTTCCCGATGTCCCACCAGGTATCCACGTTTCCCTTGAGAATTGCGATGGTTTCATCGGGGAGAGCATTTGTGGTGAAGTCTAAATCAGGGGATTTGCGTCCCAAAAAGGCATCGCGAACCGGGCCACCAACCAGCGCAAGCTCTTTTCCGGCCTCCGCGAAAATCCGCCCCAAACGCAAAAACAACTCACTAGCTGTGAGTTCGTTTAGATTTGCCAACGCCTGTGCCACGGATTGCATGGCTTTCAGTTTCTCACAGAGTTATGGCTCTAGGCTTGAAACTATGACCGAACGCCGATCCAGATCCAACCTTGTGCGGGTCGAGGAGACCTCTGCCGGCGGATTCGTTTTAGCAGCCGACGGCTCGCTACGAGTTGCACTTATTGGTCGCCTCTCGCGGTCGGGACGCCTCGACTGGTGTGTGCCCAAAGGCCACCCGGAAGGCCAAGAAACCCTAGAACAAGCTGCGGTTCGCGAAGTCGAAGAAGAAACCGGCCTGCAAGCCGAAATCGTAAGTACGTTGGGGACGATCAACTACGAATTTTCGGCCTCTGGAAAGTTAATCGCCAAAACAGTTCACCACTTTCTGCTGAAGCAGACTGGCGGACACCTAACCGTGGATGGAGACCCAAACCACGAAGCCGTGGATGTGCGCTGGTTCAATCTAGACGAGCTAAATCACAAGCTGACCCACGAAAACGAACGTCGCATGGCCCGCGGAGTAGTGGAGTGGGTGGAGCGGAATCTATGAGTCGCCCAAGCCGCTTGGCCACCAAGGTTTCACGGGTATTCGCCGTAATTGCTTTACTCTTGGGAACTCTTGGTTCATCGTTGCCCGCCGTGGCAGATTCCGCGGCAACCAAAACGCATGAACTTCCAGGTTTCGCGATTCGAATCGTTCCCGGGTCGAGCATCCACCTGGTCTCACGTTCCAGCAAGCTTCCGATTTCGATCCGCAACGATTACCCAGAGGAAATTCGCGTGCAGGTGCACGTAGCGCCTTCTAATTTGCGCGCGCTATTTCCGGCTGCCATCGAGGTTACCGTGCCAGCAAACACCACGTACGTGGCTCAGGTGCCGGTAAATGCCATAGCCGACGGAGATGTACCGCTCAAGGCTTGGCTGACCACTTTTTCAGGTTTACCACTGGGTCCTGCTGTAGACCTCAAGTTGACCATCAATGCCGAGGTCGAAGAAAGCTTGATCAGCGGCTTTGTGATTCTGATTGCGGGGCTTGGAATCGCCGGCGTTCTTCGAACTCGCGCAAAACGCATCCGTGCTCGCCAAGCACTCACTAACTCAAACCCTTAGGAGACACCGATGAGCGTCGCTCGCTCAAGTTTGATCATGGCTAGTGGAACCATCATTAGCCGGGTTTTGGGTTTTGCGCGTGCGGTTCTGCTGGCTGCCATGCTTGGCGTAACCACCAATGCAGCAGACGCCTTCGGAATCGCCAACCAGTTGCCTAACAACGTTTACGCAATCATCGCGGGTGGTGTTTTGAACGCCGTGCTTGTTCCCCAGTTGGTAAAGGCCAGAAGCCACCCAGATGGTGGTGCGGGCTACATAAACCGCCTACTGACTATGGCGATTGTGGTTTTTGGTTCAATCACGGTGATTGCCACCATAGCCGCTCCAATTTTGGTGAACATTTACACCAGCGGCTGGAAACCCGAGCAACTCGCGCTGGCGGTTGCATTCGCTTACTGGTGTTTGCCTCAGCTGTTTTTCTATGCGATTTACTCGATGCTGGGCGAGGTGCTCAACTCGCGAAGTGAGTTTGGCCCGTACATGTGGGCTCCCGTTTTGAACAACGTGGTCGCGCTTCTTGGCATGGGTGCATACATCTGGTTTTTTGGTGTGGATCCAACGGGGCAAGAATCGATGCAGACTTGGGGTCTCAGTCAGGTCTCGCTGCTAGCCGGAACAGCCACCCTAGGTGTAGCAGCACAGGCGGCAATTTTGTTTGTCAGCTGGCGCCGTATCGGCATTGAATTCAAACCCAACTTTAAGTGGCGGGGGTTCGGGATGAAGCCAGCTCTTAAGGCTGGCTTCTGGACTTTGGCGATGGTCTTGGTCACACAAATAGCGGGGATTTTTCAGAGCTCGGTGGCATCCAGCGCGGTTAATGGGAGAACCGGAGGAGCGGTGGCTTCAGTGGCGGCTTCGGGTATCGCATGGTTGATCTTTATGCTTCCGCATTCCGTTTTCACTGTGAGCCTGGCCACGGTCTACTTCACTCGAATTAGTAATCACGCCCACCAGAAAGACATGGATTCCGTTAAGTCGGATCTCCTCAGTGGCCTGCGTGTAACCGCTCTAATAAGCATTCTTGCCAGCGTGGCAATCATTGTTATTGCGTACCCAATTAGCCGAGTGTTCGTTGGCGAATACGAAGCATTGCTGGCATTGGGCAAGGTTTTGATCTGTTTCATGATCGGCCTCTTGCCATTCAGCATCGGGTTCTTCTTGCAAAAGGCGTTCTACGCACTCGAAGACACCAAGACTCCGTTCTGGATTTCGGTGGTTCAGGCCTCGATTTACATTGCCGGAGCATTGACAATTCAGCAAACCGTTCCGCACCCAGACCGAGTAGCCGCCCTGGCGCTTTTAACCACCGCCACAGTTACTATTCAGGCGACCCTTGGTTTTGTTATTTTACGAAAGCGAATCGGCGACTTTAGTTCGGGTCTGGTGGCAAGTAGCCTGCGCTTCATTTTGGCAGCGGCTGTTGGCGCCGTGCTCGGGTACTTCACTCTCAAGCTGATCGGCGGCATTCGGGTGGATAGCTTCGCGATTCGGACCGTCCTAGGCGCAGTTATTGCATCGATGATTTCGGGTCTGGCGATCCTGGCGGGATTCATAGCCACCCTGGTGGTCATTCGAGCTCCGGAAGTCAAACTTATCGCCGACTTGGTGAAGCCAGTAGCGGCAAAGGTTCGGGGAATAATCGGTCGCTAAAATGGGCTTCAGACAGTAGTAAAGACTCAGGAGAACCCCTTGCGCGACGTCATCATTATTGGCTCAGGCCCAGCCGGATTTACCGCGGCCATTTACACCGCGCGTGCAGGCATGAACCCGCTACTTATCGCCAGTAGCGTCGAGTCGGGTGGCGAACTGATGAAGACCACCGAGGTCGAGAACTTCCCAGGATTCCCAGATGGCCTACAGGGGCCAGAGCTTATGGCCAACTTCCAGGCTCAGGCCGAGCGATTTGGAACCGAAGTGCTGCTAGACGACGTAATCGAGGTCGACCTCAAGGGCGATGTCAAGATCGTGAAGACCGGTGCCGGCCAGACCTTCGAAGCCAAGACCGTAATTCTTGCTACCGGAGCCGCCTACCGCGAGCTTGGCCTTCCTAAAGAGAAGGAACTCAGCGGCCACGGCGTGTCATGGTGTGCCACCTGCGACGGGTTCTTCTTCCGCGAGCGCACCATTGCTGTTGTTGGTGGAGGAGACAGCGCCATGGAGGAAGCCAACTTCCTAACTCGCTTTGCCAGCAAGGTTTACCTGATTCACCGACGAGACACCTTTAAGGCCAGCAAGATTATGCAGGACCGCGCTCTAAACAACCCAAAGATCGAAGTGGTTTGGAACTCAGAGGTAGCGGAGCTACTGGGCGAGGGCAAACTAACTGGTGTTACCCTTCGCGACACCGTGAACGGATCCACCAAGAACCTAGAACTTGATGGTCTGTTTATCGCGGTTGGAAATGATCCTCGAGTTTGGCTGGTTGAAAACCAGGTAGAACTTACAGCCGAGAAGTTCATCGCGGTTGAAGGACGAAGCAGCAAGACCAGCCTGCCTGGCGTTTTTGCGGCTGGAGATGTTATTGACCCGACCTATCGTCAGGCGATTACAGCGGCCGCCTCGGGTTGTGTTGCAGCCCTAGATGCCGAGCACTACCTTTCCGGCCACTAAAGGCTCGAAGCCGTTTAAGTTTCAAAGAAATCTCAACCAAAACATACACTTATAGCAAGACAATCAGGAGTTGTAATGAGCGCCGCAAAGAACGTAACCACCGCCAGTTTCAAGGCCGATGTACTAGACAAGAGCACCCCGGTGCTCGTTGACTTCTGGGCTGAATGGTGTGGCCCTTGTCGCCAGGTCTCCCCGATCCTCGACCAGATTGCCGCTGAATACGCAGGCAAAATCGAGATCGTTAAGGTAAACGTAGACGAGGAGCAGGCCCTGGCCATGCAGTACGGAATTACCAGCATCCCTGCACTGCAGGTTTTCCAGGGGGGTCAGCTGGTAAAGAGCATGGTTGGCGCCAAGCCAAAGCCAATCCTGGTTAACGAGCTCGCGGAGTTCTTGGGCTAACAGCTCAGGTTTTCAAACCCGTCTGGCCCACCGCAAGTGTGGTCAGGCGGGTTTTTTACTAATCTTGAAGGAATACCCATTTTGGAGCAGGGGACATGACCGAAAAAACACCGCAGGGCAACAACTTCGACAACTGGTTGGACTCCTATGCGGCGCGCGCGAACACTCTTTCAGTCTCCGAGGTGAGAGCACTTTTCGCTGTGGTTAGTCGCCCAGAGGTGGTTTCGCTAGCGGGTGGAATGCCCTACGTCTCGGCCCTCCCCAAGGAACTTCTAGAGAGTTCCTACGAATCAATGATGGCCAGCCGCGGTAACCTGGCGCTTCAGTACGGTGGCGGGCAGGGAGACCTGCAGTTGCGGGAGCAGATTCGCGAACTCATGGCCCTGGAGGGAATCTCCAGCAGCGTCGAAGACATAGTTGTAACCACTGGCAGTCAGCAGGGTCTTGACCTTCTGGGCGGTCTTTTCCTGGATGAAGGCGACGTGGTTCTAGCCGAATCGCCTTCCTACGTTGGTGCACTTGGCATTTTTAGGCACTACGAAGCCCACGTGGAACATGTGCACACCGATGACGAAGGCATGGACCCGGATGCAATGCAGGAGGCGATTACTCGCCTCAAAGCCGCGGGTAGAAAGATCAAGTTCCTCTACCTGGTGCCAAACTTTGGCAACCCTTCTGGCGTAACCCTTACCGAGGAACGCCGTCACCGCATCGTGGAAATCTGCCGACGCGAGCACATTCTGATCCTCGAAGACAACCCTTACGGTCTGCTTTACTTTGCAAACAAGCCTCCGGTGGCATTGCGATCCTACGAGGACGATTGCGTGATCTACCTCGGCTCATTCAGCAAGATTCTGGCGCCTGGTTTCCGTGTTGGATATGTTTTGGCTCCACCGGCTATTCGAGACAAGCTGGTCCTTGCAAACGAGTCGGCAATTCTTAGCCCAAGTTCGTTTAGCCAAATGCTCATTAGCGAATACATGGCCAAAGCCGACTGGCAGGGCCAGATAGACACTTTCCGTGGGGTCTACCGCGAACGCCGCGATGCTGCGCTAGACGCAATGCGTGAGTACCTGCCCGGTTTGAAAACCACGCGCCCCGATGGTGGTTTCTACCTTTGGGTTACGCTGCCAGATGGAGTAGATTCCAAGGCGATGTTGCCGCTGGCAGTGAAAGAGCTTGTGGCCTATACCCCGGGAACCGCATTTTTTGCTAACGGAACCGGGCAAAGTAATTTGCGAATCAGCTTCTGCTACCCAACCCCAGATAACATCAAACTGGGAATCAAGCGCTTGGCCTCGGTTATTAACCTGCAAAGCGAACTGCTTGAGACCTTTGTGAGCAAAACTGGAGGCGTTAAATGATCCCAGGTGCAAAGAAGCCAGACCACATTAAGATTTTGGTTCTGGCAGGCGGCATTTCACACGAGCGCGATATTTCGCTCAAGAGTGGTCGACGTGTTGCCGATGCTCTTATTGCTGCGGGCGCTGAAGTTGTTATTCGCGAACCAGACGAGAAGCTTTTTGACTACATAGCTCAGGAAGCACCGCACGTTATATGGCCAACATTGCATGGTGCATCCGGAGAAGACGGCGCTCTTCGCGACATCCTTACACTCAGCGGCGTTCCTTACGTTGGCGCTAGTGCAGATTCGGCACGTTTGGCATGGGATAAATCCATCGCCAAGATTTTGGTTCAGCGTGCCGGAATCCAAACCCCTCCATCGGTGACTCTGCCAAAGGAAACTTTTAGAGAACTAAATGCCGAAACAGTTTTGCGTCAGGTCTCTAATTCGCTGGCCTTCCCTGTAGTCGTGAAACCGGCTCGCAGTGGCTCGGCTCAAGGAGTGACCATAGTTCACGACCTTCCGGCACTCTCCCGAGCCATGGTTGATGCCTATGTCTACTGCGATGTCGCGATTATCGAGAAGTTTGTCGAAGGTACGGAATTGGCTATTTCGGTAATCAACGAGGGCGCCGGTCCGATATCACTGCCGGCCGTGGAAATCGAACCTACCAACGGAAAGTTTGGCTATGAGCAGAGGATAGTTGCGGGTGAGACTAACTATTACGTGCCTGCCAGACTAGAAAACAAGGTTGCGGCCAACGCAGCAGCAATGGCGATTTCGGCTCATGAAGCCCTGGGCCTCAGACACCTTTCTCGTATCGACATGATCATCGATGCCCAGGGCGTGGCCTGGTTCCTAGAGGCCAACGTGGTACCTGGTCTGACCGAAACTTCACTTTTACCGCAGGCTATCGTAGCCACGGGGTCCACTCTTGGTCAGGTTTACCTGGGGCTTGCCCAGGCAGCTCTTCGAGGACGCGGCTAGTTTTGTTCTTGGCCCATCTCGGCCAAGATTCGTTTTAAGTCTGCAACGGTTGCAAAGTCCACAATAAGTTGACCCTTTTTCTTACCCAAAACGATTCGTACGTTGGTGCTGAAGCGGTCCGACAGACTCTCTGCCATCTCGGACAAAAGAGCATTTCGACCACCGCGAGTAATGGTCGCTCCACCTTTGCCGCCGTTCGCCGCACCCTTATCCAAGGCAATCGCCTCTTCTAGCGAACGAACTGATAGGCCTTCGGTGATTACCTTATTCGCCCAGTAGGTCATGCGCTCTTCGTTTGTGGCACCAAGAATGGCTCGGGCGTGGCCGGCGCTCAGAACTCCAGCTGCCACCTTCTTCTGTACATCGGCCGGTAATTTGAGCAAGCGAATCGTATTGGTGATTCTCGGACGACTGCGGCCGATTCGGTTAGCCAGTTCGTCCTGAGTGATTCCAAAGTCCTCCAGCAGTTGCTGGTAAGCGCTCGCTTCTTCCAGCGGGTTCAGATCGCTACGGTGCAGATTCTCAAGCAGAGCGTCGCGCAACATGTTTTCGTCGGCGGTTTCGCGGATTACCGCTGGGATCTTGGTCAGGCCAACTTCTTTGCTGGCACGCAAACGGCGCTCACCCATGATTAGCTCGTAGGTTTGCTTGCCGTCTGTCTGTGCCAGCGGACGCACCACGATTGGCTGCAGAACACCGAGTTCGCGAATCGAGTGAACTAGTTCTGCAAAAGCTTCTGGCTCGAACACGGCTCGGGGCTGGCGCGCATTCGGAACGATGGCGGTCACATCAATGTGCCCAAATCGAGCACCGGGCACAGCAACTAGATCGCTGGTAGGGCTTGTCTGGTCCGAGGCCGAAGGAAAGAATACGTCAATTGGGCGTTCCCCGGGGATGTCGCTGGTTGGGATAAGCGCACCGATTCCGCGGCCTAGGCCACCCTTTTTCTCTGCCATAGTCATGCTCCTCTATTAGCCAGTTCGATTGCCGCCTCTAGGTAGGCAATGGTTCCTGGCGAAGTCTTATCGTAAGTGATTACCGGCTGCTGGTAGCTTGGGGCCTCTGAAACCCTCACGGATCTTGGAATGACCGCATTTAGAACCTGCTGGGGGAAATGCTCTCTTACGTCGTCTGAGACCTGTGTTGACAGTTTTGTTCGATTATCGAACATTGTCAAAAGTATTGTGCTCAATACAAGTTGAGGATTGAGGCGCTGCTGGATCAAAGTGATGTTCCTCAGGAGTTGGCTGAGCCCTTCGAGTGCGTAGTACTCACACTGAATCGGAATTAGGACTTCCTTGGCAGCACTGAACGCGTTCACGGTAAGAAGGCCCAGGCTCGGGGGACAATCGATAAAAATGTAATCCGGCTTCTTAGCACCTGAGCTCATAAATGCATCGATGGCCTGACGGAGTCGGTGGTTGCGCTCATCTTGTTCGAACTCCGAAAAAAGTTCCATCTCGGCTCCAGCCAAATCAATAGACGCCGGTATGCAGTAGAGATTGTCCATGACCGGGCTCTTATAAACCACGTTTGAAAGTTTCTCGCCCTCGGTTAGGACTTCGTATATTCCCTTAACGCCCGAGTGATGGTCTATGCCTAATGCTGTCGAAGCATTGCCCTGGGGGTCCAGGTCGATAACCAAAACCGTCAAGCCTTTTTGCGCCAACGCAGCGGCTAGGTTTACAGCAGTGGTGGTCTTACCCACGCCACCCTTTTGATTGCTGATGGTAAGGATACGGGTGCTCGCAGGCTTCTTAACGGTTGCTTTTTCGATAGCTTTGAGGCGTTCGGCGTTGCTGGCAATCTCTTTGGCCAGAGGGGTGTCGTCAAAGTTCGAGTTGAATTGTTCCACGTGAAACATTAGCTCCCTG
>CAIYOE010000175.1 GCA_903927775.1 uncultured Micrococcales bacterium
CGGCGTGAACATCGTTGACCTTGGTCTGATTTACGGTCTGCAGCACTCGGTAGACGACGACGCCTTGCTGATCAACATGACTCTGACCTCGGCTGGCTGCCCGCTGACCGAGGTTCTAGAAGAGCAAACCGCAGACGCCCTGGACGGCGTGGTAGATGCCTTCAGAATCAACTGGGTTTGGATGCCACCCTGGGGTCCAGAGAAGATCACCGAAGACGGCAGAGAGCAAATGCGCGCCATCGGTTTCTCTATCTAAAGTTCTTTTGGCTATGACTTTCGCGAATTGAGACCAAAAAGAATGGCGATGCCGATAACTGCTATTACTCCAAGTCCATAGAAAATCAGCGTGTTAGTTGCCTGCATTAGATGAACAGTTGCCACCTGATTATCAATAATTCTCGAGTTCTGATTTCCAATAACCTGAAGTAAATCCTTTGCAGCCCATCCGTTGGTAACCATCTGGTTATAAACAGTTGTAGAAGCTGCATCATTAGCTTTATAGTTCAGAATCGCGTCGCTTATTTCGGATGCGCCGTTTACAGTTTTGAAAGAAACCTTGACAGCGCTCAGAGTAATAGCCGAAAAATATGCTGCGACGATTGCCAGCGATCCAATAATCAGGGTTATTTTGCTTGATTTCCTAGCAGGTGCTGTTTGAGCCGGTGTCGAGTTGCTCTCTCCAGAAGTGCTGATTTGGCTTTGTGTGTCAGACAATTTTCCCCCTATTTGTGTATCTTCATGACGTTGCATCTACAACATAGTTGGTCTCTCACAGAATTGTTGCGTTAGGTCGAACACCGGAAGACTTTTCTTCGGACAAAAAACTCATACAAAGCGGTAAACTTAGGTTTTCGTTTGCCCTCGACTCCGCGCAAACACTCATCCACAAGAATTTGGTGAAGTTTCCGCATGATTGGCGCTAAAGACCTAGAAATTACCATCGGTGCTCGCACGCTGATGTCTGGCGTGAACTTTCGCGTGGAAAAAGGCGACAAGGTTGGGCTGGTTGGCCGGAACGGTGCTGGTAAAACCACCCTCACCAAGATTTTGGCCGGCGATGGTCAGCCCACGTCTGGAATGGTCGAGTTCTCTGGCGAAATCGGTTACCTGCCGCAGGACCCGCGCTCTGGCGACCCCGAAGAAATTGCTCGCACTCGTATTTTGAACGCGCGCGGCATGGGTGAGATCGTGGCCCGCATGGAGAAAGCCACCATCGACATGGGAAGTGTCGACGAAGCCGTTTACGAATCGGCCATGAAGCGCTACGCCCGAGCCGAAGAAGAATTTTCGGCCGCCGGAGGCTATGCGGCAGAGGCGGAAGCCGCGGCTATCGCCAGCAACCTTGGAATCAAGGAGCACATCCTCGAGCAGCCGCTTAAGACCCTCAGTGGTGGTCAGCGACGCCGAGTTGAGCTGGCACGAATCCTTTTCAGCGCGGCCGAGACCATGCTGCTAGACGAACCTACCAACCACCTCGATGCCGACTCCGTGGTTTGGCTTCGCGAATTCCTAAAGAACTACCAGGGCGGGCTGATCGTGATCAGCCACGACGTTGAGTTGGTAGAAGAGACCGTGAACCGTGTCTTCTACCTAGATGCCATTCGTCAGGTCATCGAC
>CAIYOE010000176.1 GCA_903927775.1 uncultured Micrococcales bacterium
GTAATCGCAGATAACCTTTCCTCTGGTTTGGTAAGCCGCATCGATGACGCCACCCTGTTGGGGATCGAGCTTTCAGACGCCGCATCGGTAGAGCAACTCCAAGAAGCCATGCGAGAGCACGGCGTTAGCAAAGTCATTCACTTGGCAGCCCAAAAACAGGTTGGTGTCTCGGTTCAAGAACCCGAGTGGTACTACCAGCAGAACATCACTGGCCTAGCCAACCTACTAACAGCTATGCGCAACACCGGAGTGAACCAGATCGTTTTTAGCAGCAGCGCAGCCACATACGGAATGCCTGATGTCGAACTGGTAGACGAAGACGTACTTTGCGCACCGATAAACCCATATGGGCAGACCAAGCTCATTGGTGAATGGATGATCGCGAACGCAGGGATCGCGTGGGGGCTTCGCGGAGCCAGCCTGCGCTACTTTAATGTGGCGGGTACCGGCTGGCCAGAGTTGGCGGACACCGCTGTAATGAACCTGGTGCCAATCGTTTTTGCCGCAATAAAGTCGGGCATAGCGCCAAAGGTTTTCGGAACCGACTACCCCACCAAAGACGGATCGTGCATTCGAGACTATGTGCACGTACTGGATTTGGCAGAAGCTCACATCAGTGCGTTGGATTACTTGGACCGGGATGACCGCCCGTTCAGCGTATTCAATGTGGGAACCGGAACCGGAAGCAGTGTTCTAGAGGTTCTGGATGAAATCAAAAGAGTCTCCGGCATCGATTTCGAAGTCGATGTTGTCGGCCGGCGCGCTGGAGATCCGCCAGCTCTGTCTGCCGACGTCTCCCGCATTCAAAAAACTTTGGGTTGGTCGGCCAAGCGCGGCTTGACCGAGATCGTTGAGAGCGCCTGGGCAGCGTGTAAGTAACTGCGGCTAGAAATCTACAACGCTAGTTCGTAGCCAAAAAAGCGGTTCCGCTTCCGCTGAAGCTAAAGAAATTCGCATCGGCCAAATAGGCAACCTGGCCCTTGGTTATCACTCGGCGGTTATCTTTACTGTCCCCGACCGCTATTTCGCCAGAGGTGCAAATCACGATTGCGGGATTAGCCAACTTTAGATCGGCCAATAAATTGTGGCCGCCCACTTCGATCCGGTACAAGAGATAGTCCGAAACGCTTCTAGGGTATTCGTATAGTCCGTTGACAAGTTTCTTGGCGGACAGGGTGGCGAACTCTCCCGAGTCAAAGTTCAAGACTTTTTGCAATTCGGCAACATCGATGTGTTTTGGGGTCAAACCACCACGCAGTACGTTGTCGCTCGAGGCCATAATTTCCAGGCCTAGCCCACCTAGGTAGGCATGGATCACACCTGCCCCAACCTGAATCGCCTCGAAAGGTTTGAGCTCCACGAGGTTCATCAACAAAAAGATGATGATCCCAGGGTCGCCCGGGTAAAGTTGCTCCAGTTCCGGAACCGTGTAAAGGTGCTCCAGTGGCGACGACCACCCCATGCCAGCAAACTCGGGAGCCACTGCCTTGGCGAGGTCGTCGGTGATTTCGGCCAGTTGACCGCGGGATTGCAAAAGCTGAGTAAAGAGTGCCTCCAATCCTTGATCCTGGAGTGTCTGGCGCCAAGCGGAGAACGCCAACGAAAGCCTTTGGAAACCATGGTTGCTCGAGTGAACGGCGATTTGGTCAAACGCATTTACCACCTGGGCCAGAGGCCTAAAGCCAACAGCGGCTCGGAATCCCGAAAGAGCCACCAGCATCTCGGGTTTGTGCTTGTCGTCTTTGTAATTTCGGTGGCTGGCATCCAGAGGAATTCCCAGCGCGTTTTCGGTAGCGAAGCCATCGATGGCCTGCTGAGTGTTTGGGTGGGCCTGAATGCTAAGCGGCGTGCCCGCGGCAAGAATCTTGAAAAGGAATGGCAAGGGTTCTTGGTTGCGCAAGTCCAACAGGCTACCGTGCCCTACAACCGAGGTCATTGAACCCGGATGAGTTCCGAACCAGATTTCGGCCATTGGCTTGCCGGTAGCCGGAATACCGAAATAATCAGGGATGCTCGTAGTTGAGCCCCAGGCATATTCGCGGGCGCTGTTTTCTAGTATGCAAATCAATAGGTTTCACCTGTACCATCGGTCTATCTCAAAAGTAGCGGAAACTTTGAAGTGGTATCCGTTTAATGCCTGCCATGCGGCTATGAATAGACTGAAACTCTTACCGTGCATCTACCAAAGGCAAAAATGACTCCCATTACGCAACTGGTTCCTGTTGTTGCAGATCGTCACGCCAAAGGTTACTGGTTGAAAGTCGCACTGGCTTACGTTGGCATATTCATTATTTCGGCGGGCGATACCGTGCGCTACGGCATCGGCTGGGTTCCATGGGGCACTCTTTCGGTGGGGCTTTCGCTAGTCTCGCTAGTTGTCTTTCTTCGTTCGAAGCCGACGGTAACTTTGCGACGAATGCCAAACACTCTTATCGCTCTGCTTGCGCTCATGCTACTGAGCACCTTTTGGTCGTTCTATCCCAAGTACACTCTGGTGGGTTATGCCGGAACACTAATCGCGACCTTTTTTGCCTTGTTCTTGGTGGCCAGCTTCACTTGGCGAGACCTGTTAGGGCTTTTTTCCAACACCTTCAGGTTCATTTTGAGTGCATCAATTCTGTTCGAAATATACGCGGCGGTTGTGGTGCACGGACCGATCGCGCCGATTTTCAAAAATTACAAGGGCGATGTTCCGCCATCGGGGGCTTATTACTGGACCCAGGGAACACTGCTAAAGGGATCGCGAATTCAAGGGATCGTGGGAAACGCCAACCTGTTGGCATACATCTCTATGCTCGCAGTAATCATGTTCTTGGTGCAGTTTGCTATTCGCTCTGCCGCCCGATGGATTACGGTGGTCAGCCTGCTGATGGCTTTCGCTTGCCTGGCCCTTACCCGCTCGGCCGGAATCGGTATCAGCATGGTTGTAGCCGGTGTGGTTTTGCTGGTAGCGCTGCTTAGCGAGGGACACGACCGCGAAACCCGACACCGTTACTATCGGGTGGCCTGGACGGGCTTTGGCATTCTTTTCTTCTTTGGTGTTGTGTATCGCGATCAACTGTTTACCTGGATCGGCAAGAGTCCGGACATGACCGGGCGCAGCGATATCTGGAAGGCGGTCTTGGGTCTGATCGGGCAGCGACCGATCCAAGGTTGGGGCTGGATCAGCTACTGGATGCCGGGAGTGAAACCATACGAAGGCCTGATTGTTAGAGACAACGTGACCTACTATCAGGCTCACAACTCATACCTGGATGTTTGGCTGCAACTAGGAATCTTTGGTTTCTTGATCTTTGTAGCAATGTTGGTCTTTTTGTTTATCAAGCTCTGGCGCATGGCCGCCCGCCACACCAGCCCGCTATACCTGTGGCCGCTTTTGGTTTTCGTAGCGCTGCTAGTGCAGAACCTAACCGAGAGCCGAATGATTGTGGAACTGGGATGGGTATTAGTGGTCACCTTCGCTATAAAGGTGAACGAGCCTGCCGAGAAGCTCGAGGAGCAAGGCACCACCACGAAACTAAAGCGGTTGTCGTTGGCGCTCAAGCGCAAATAACTAGCGAATAACTAGCTTCTGACCCACGTTCACCTGATCTTTGGTAAGGCCATTTGCCGCTTTGATGGCGGACACTGTGGTTCCGAAACGATTGGCAATCTTGGTCAGGGTATCCCCCGAGACAACCACATATGTAACCACCTTGACGGTCGGTGTCGGTGTCGGTGTCGGTGTCGATGTAGGTGTAGGTGTTGGTGTTGTGCTCGCGGCTGGAGTCGGTGTGGGAGTGGGCGTAGGAGGTGTATCCGCCGGATTCAAAATCGGAGCCTTTTGAGTAGCAGGCAAGGGCACGCCCAATTGGAGCAAGCCATTTAGCAGCGGATCGATTTTGAACGCGGCGGGCGTGGTCCCTCGCAGCGCCTGATACTGCTTTGCAGTAGCTACGAGCCGTCGCTTTCCACCGCTCATCAGGTAGATGAACTTCGCTGGCGAAATAACAAATCGACCGAGATCGGTGGTTCCTAACTTAAGGTTCGCGCAGGTATTGTCTGCCAAAGTGACCGAACTTCCCGGATAGGCGCTGGCGTAGCTATCTGCTATCGGCTGCCAAACTCCCGAGATCGCAAAGTACTGCTTGGTTCCGCAGACAATCCTGAATCCGCCCAGGTTTCCGGTTTTGGTGTACTCGTTTAGGTCGGTCTTGGCCACCTTGAACCCATTGCCCAAACCGTAAAGTGGCAGCAGCGTTGGGTTAGTGACTTGTTTGAGGCTGCTCAGGTCATCGGTGAGGTAATAAAGCCCGGCGGCATCTTTCACCAGCGTTCCGGGAGCCAGGATTGGGCCGGCCAGCTGAATCTGGGCAATCGCGCTCGGCGGCAAAATTACGGTGTCAGGTCGAGTGGTCAGAGTCTGGAGCCGGGCCAGCGACTCAGAATTAACCACGGCTCTGCGAACCTGATTTGCCACAAAATAAGTGTTCTTTCCCAGCGGAGCCTTGGCTAAGAAAGGCGCTACGAGCGTTCCATCCAACTGTTGAATTCTGTTCAGAAAGGCATCAGTCATTACAGGTGGATTAGCCACAATCGGGGTTGCGGCATCGATGGCCTGTTTGCCAAGAGGAGTTAGCGCAAAGATTTTCTGCTTGGTATTGGACACCACGCTTTCAATGGGTTGATTGCTCAAAACGGAACTCACCGAGTCCGATGACAACGTGCCGTTGCTGCTTGGGAACCACTGTTTAAAGTCGATATCCGCGCTGGTGTCCGAAGCAAACTCGTAGTACTTGCCTCCGAACATAATGGCCTTGTTACCGTTGGTTCGGTTCGTGAAAATTACACCCTCGGTAGCAATCGGATCGCCCCAAGGTAAGTAAGAAAACGCCGCGATAGCTACCGGAGCCAACGACGGCAACGTGACTTTGGTAGCCGCAATAGATGACGCGTCCAAAATTGCGTGCTTATACCCGCCCGAAATCAGGTACTGCGGTGCCGAGGCGGCGTTTGGACCGCTGAAATCAGGCACCAACGTTGTCATGGCGCCGGAACTTGGCAACGACGAAAGCTGGTTTGCCGTCAACTGAACTGCGTTGCTGCAATCTAAGCCAAAGGTTGCTACCTGATCACAGGCGCTAAACAGGAACTTGCGTCCGCCATCGACAAAGAAATACTGGTTGGTGGCCGATTTGACAAGACGAGTCATGGCCGAAGCCGTTGGGAACGAATCCAAATACTCCTGCGAAATCAAACCCACCGGCCCAAGAGGTGCAAAGGCAGCAACTGTGGCAGCGTCTGCCACCCTGTGTTTTTCATACAGGTGCGAAGCCGGGTTCTCGGTAATTAGGTAGAAATCGCTGCTGGCACTTTGCAGCAAAAATCCGCCACCGATGGGGGAGCCGAACCAGTCCCAGTAATAGCGCCAAAAATTGCGATTGCCATACGCGCTGCAGGAGTCTCCCGTGCCGTAAAGGTTGTTGAGTGCCGCCTGGTTGGGCGTGTACGGAGTGTAGTAGTAGAGCGCGGCAGTTGCTTGGCTCTTGAGCATGAAAGTCTTTGATCCACAGACGGAACCCCTGGGCGAATAACCCATGGTGATGTTCTTGCCAACCTTTAGGTAGGTAAACGAGCCAGCCGGGTTGCCGTACCAGTGAAACTGACTGGCGGCCTTGTAAACCTGGTAGAAAAAACCGAAGGTGGTGCAAGGCCCGGTATCTGGGCAAGCGAAACCCATGGCGATTTGGTAGCGGTAATCCAGCGGCTTTGTGGTGCTTGGCTGCCCCGGATTGTTGGAATCCGGCCAGTAGGGATTGGTGCTGGTGACCAGACCCTGCTCTTTTTGAAGGGTCACCAGAAGCACGCGCGGATTGATGTTGCAGGCCTTGGCGATAACCACCAGCATTTGAGCCACGGTTTGATCGGTGGCAGCAGGGATGGCATCGCAGCGCCCAATGTCGGCTGGCATCGCTGGAATATCAGTCTTGTAGTACCGCAGGCAGGTGAATTTGTCGGTCGGGCTTAGCCTGCACTTGGGCACTTTATCGTCTAAAAACGACTGGATCTGCGGGGCGGTCATGGTGCCAAAGTCGTAGAAAACGCTGTCCGAGATAATCAAACCCGGATCGAAATTGGAACCATCGAGCGCACTTGCAGATGGCAGATTCACACTTAGCCCGACAACAGCCGAAAGAGCCAGGGTCGTCGAAACGACACTGGCCCAAAACCGCTTCAGGCTGACGGGCATCAAGGTATGGTGACCGCCTGCGCCGAGGTCGAACCCACGAAACCGACCGAGCTGTAGCTAACCCGGTAGGTGGCGGCGCCCTTTGGCATTCCAGCAAAAGAGACTTCCATGGGGAAGCACTGCGTGGTGTCCAC